>CAVBMG010000065.1:0-19215 GCA_963596435.1 Agathobacter sp. | reverse complement strand
ATACTAGACATCATTCCCTAAGCTGCATTCACCGAACTGGTATGACCTGCGGCTGTGCACAGAAAGTTAAAATAGAAATTTTAAATAGAAAGTACAAATTGAATTGTAGAACTTGCAATAGGCAGCAACAGCTATGACAGTTGGTTCTTGCGAACTTTAGGAATGGCTGTTAGTACTTCTTGGCAGCAAAGAAGAAATGCAGGCAAGTCCGAGCCGTTGTTTGAGCCGTAGGCGAGTTTTAGGCGCAGGACTTGTAATAAAAGCATTTCTTCTGTAGGTGCTTAGAAGTCCTTACAGCCTTGACGTGTTCACAAAACCAAATGTCATAGCTGACTGCGTACCCAGAAGAAAGGAATTTAAAATTGAAGAGATATTATATAGGTTTGGCGATATTTATGATGATGAGTGCGGCGGGGTGTGGGAATACTGTGGCGACACTTCCTGTAGAGAGTTTCCCGGTGGAGGAGCAGACGCAGGTGGCATCAGTCGAGAGAGAACCGATAAAGGTGCAGAATAATACTTACGATACTCTGAATGTGGCGACTTATCTGACCAGGATTGGAGACACCTATTATCTTGCGGATTGCTATCATGATCAGATTCTGTACCATGATAATCTGACAGATCCGCTCACATCCTGGCAGGTGCTGACAAATGAAGTACATTATGCACACACCATAGCCGGGGATGGGGATATTATCCTGATTGATGATACGGAGAATAACAGACTGTTGTCTTTTCATAGAGAAGAAGAGGGATATACCAAGGGTACAGTCTTTGAGAATATTGGCATGAAGCCTCATTATGTGCAGTATGATGCGCAGAACAAGCAGTTCCTGGCGTGGAGTTCCATAACAGGAGAAATGTTTTATCTGAAGAAAGATTCCCAGAGTCAGGAATTATATATAGAAAAGACACTACAGATACCAGAATTATATGGAGTATATGTCAGATCCTTTACCATTATGGGGGATGAACTCCTTTTCGTGTCAGGACATAATAATCAGAAGATCATACGGGCTGACCTGGAGACTCTGACGATAAAAGACAGCTATCCTGTACCGGCACAGATAGCAGGAATGGTGCAACTGACGAAGATACAGGATTATTACTATATTACAATATCTACAGACGATACAGAAAATCAGGATTATGCAACGATTATAAGAACGAAAAGCCTGGAAGACCTCAGCAGCGGAGACTATGAAGACGTGTATCAACAGTTCGGAGTCAGCGGGGGAACGCCATATTATATTACCTGTATAGATGGAAGATATTATATGGCGCATCACCGCACGGCTCAGAACATCATTGCCTTTGATGTGATAGATAATGTGATCAGCAATGTGGAAGTCATATATTAGCGGTCATTGCTCCTGATAAAAGGCAGCATGACATACAAGGGCAGCCCATAGAAAAGGGCATAGGCATAGCGGAACTCTGTTGCTACCGGAGTAGCGATACATAAGGTGATGACCAGCATTACGGCAGGAATCATTAAAACGGCATTGGCATAGCGGGCTTCACGAAGACACATACACTGACTGATCAGTAATGTCCAGAACATACCGCCCATGCTCCACAGGAAACCAAACAGTGGAATCAGTTTCCAGAGCTTGAAGAGGATTTCACGGATTTTAATGACAATACTGCCTTTTAACAGTGGCTGCCAGGTAAGACCGAAGTCATTAGGATAGATACCGTCACTTAGTCCCACCTCATATTCGCCGGCAGGATACCAGAAACCATGAGTCTGTGCGACATAGGCATCGAAGTAGGTCGGGATATGAGACAGACCGACAGAGAACCAGAGTGAGAGGAATTCTCCCTTATGGGAATCCAGATACGTACCACTGGTAGAACGAATCAGATTCTTGATTGGATCGGATACATCCGGCTGATACAGACTGCTTACCTGCTCAAGATCCATATAGCGTGACAGGGTCTCTCGCTGCTCATCTGTAAGGGATTCACCCCGTGCAACGACACAGGCAAGCTGCTGGACAGGAATAGAGACAGATTCTGCAAAATCAGCCTGTTTGATCTCATATACATTCATGCATGGGTATTTTACAAATAAAACCAGGGCAAGAATGATAAGATGAACAGGAATCATAACCTTCCATCTGTCACGGAAGACAAAGAGGACAAAAGGCAGAGTAACCAGGAAGATATACCAGCCGTTCGTACGCAGCAGACACATCATAATACTGGATAAGAGATAAGGCAGCAGAATGGTAAAATAGTCTGCTGCTTTTAATCTGGATAATTTATCGCATAACAGCAATCGCAGAAGAGAAGCAACGACCAGTGTCATACAGCCTGCAAAGGGAATATCCTTCCATATCGTGACAGCAAAGATACCATGATAAGGCATAAGGGCGTAGAAACAGATCGTAACAATGCAGACTGGCGTGATAATGTGAGCCTTTTGCAGCGTGCGAACGACATATCCGGCAGTAAAAGCCATGAAGCACATCTGGAAAAAGGTATAGAAACCTAATCCTACATAAGCACTTCCCGTTAATTGCATACCAATATGATAGAAGAAGCCAATCAACAGTGTGTGTATCACAGAGTGGTGGTTGGACAGCTCATAAGCGCCAATGATCTGTGCATATTGATTAATGCTGTCTGGTGTCATGACACCAGGATATTCATGCAGATAATAAGGAAGCCATGCCAGCATGCAGGCACCAAAGGCAATATAGGGAAGCCAGGGCAGCGGATATAGCATAGTATCAATCCTGAGCGGCGAGACATAGATCAGCAGGCACAGAACGGCATGGTAATAGATCAGTCCAAGTCCTGCGGCGGATAGTATCAGTATAATCATTCGGAAAAGAGTGCTGGTCATATCGCCATAAAGTACGGAACCTGTGGCTGCCAATGTAAACAGGGTGAAAAGGGCAGCAAGAATGCCTGCACACCAGGAGTCGGCATCTTTCATCTTTGTTTCCAGGGAAGAGGAAGAAAGCTTACTATATATATAGAAGAAAATGGCAAATATAAGAAGAGTCATCGGATCAGTTGTATTTATCTGCGTCAGACGCATTAAGGCAAAAAGCGACAGAAAGCTTTTGCATGTGATATCTAACAGGTTCATATGAGATACCTCCTAACCATTAATAGTATGTTCCATTTTTATCATAAAATGAATTTATACGTGCGTCAAGCAATACGGGATGGGGTGGCTTGCATAAATAGGAAAAGTCTGATATTATCAGAAACGAAAGACTGGAATTTATGTGCAGATTAATACTGCAGGAAAGAGGAATATATGAGTTGGGAGAATAACGTACGTAAGGTCGTTCCCTATGTAGCAGGAGAGCAGCCACAGAATCAGAATGTAATCAAGTTAAATACCAATGAATGCCCATATCCACCGGCACCGGGCGTAGAAGAAGTACTTCATCATTTTGATGGCAATGTATTACGTAAATATCCGGACCCGGATGTGACTTTGCTTAGAAATGCCCTGGCAAAGAGATACCAGGTGGCACCGGAACAGGTCTTTGTCGGAGTAGGCTCGGATGATGTGCTGGCAATGGCTTTTCTTACGTTCTTCCATTCAGACAAGCCGGTACTCTTCCCTGATATTACATATTCTTTCTATGACGTATGGGCAGATTTATACAGAATCCCATATGAATGTCAGCCACTGGATGAGAATTTCAACTGGAAGAAAGAAGATTACCTGAAGGAAAATGGCGGTATTGTGCTGGCTAATCCCAATGCACCTACAGGAATTGCAGTGCCCGCAGCACAGATAGAAGAAGTGATTGCAGCCAATCAGGACAGTGTTGTGATCGTGGATGAGGCATATGTAGACTTTGGAGCAGAAAGCTGCGTGCCGTTGGTTGATAAGTATGAGAATCTGCTGGTCACACAGACTTTTTCCAAATCCCGCTCTCTGGCAGGCATGAGAATCGGATTTGCCATTGGCAGTAAAAAGCTCATAAATTATTTAAATGACGCCAAATTTTCCTTTAATTCCTATACTATGAATGCGCCTACGATTGCAGCAGGTGTAGCTTCTGTAGAGGATGAGGAGTATTTCCAGAAGACCGTAGCCAGAGTTGTAGCGACCAGAGAGGCTACCAAGAAAGAACTGACAAGACTGGGATTTACCTTCCCTGATTCCAGAACGAATTTCATTTTCGCAACACATAAAGATATACCGGGAGAAGAAATCTTCCAGGCATTACGTGAACATGACATTTATGTAAGACACTGGAACGAGCCAAGAATCGCAGACAGTCTGCGTATTTCTATTGGAACGGATGAAGAGATGCACCAAATGATTGCATTTTTAGAGGATTATTTAGAAAGAAGAGGAAACTAAAGTGAAAGAATTTATCATTAATATTTTAAAAGGCATGGTAATTGGTCTTGCCAATATCATCCCCGGTGTCAGTGGTGGCACAATGATGGTATCTATGGGAATCTATGACAGACTGATTCTGTTATTGACCCATTTTGTAAAGAAATTCAAGGAAGCAATGAAGCTTCTGATTCCTATTGTAATCGGTATGTTACTGGCAATTGCCCTGTTATCCAAGGTCATTACCAAGATGTTTGATGCCATTCCTTTGCAGACAACTCTGCTTTTTGTAGGTATGATTATCGGTGGACTTCCTGTAATCTTCAAGAAAGTAAAGGGAAAGAAAGTCGGCGTTGCACAGATTATTGGTTTTGCAGTGTTCTTTGTACTGGTAATCGGCTTATCTCTGATAGGGGAAGATGACAGCAGAACAGCAGATGTATCTTTGAATTTTGTGAACATTCTGAAACTGTTCCTTGCTGGCGCGCTTGCAGCAGGTACTATGGTTATTCCCGGTGTCAGTGGTTCCATGGTTATGATGATCATTGGATATTACACTGTTATTATTGGTACGATCAGTGGACTGATTGATGCCCTGCATCCATTTGATATGGCAGGTATTCTGGCAGCATGTGGTGTACTGGTGCCTTTTGGTATCGGCGTTCTGGTCGGCGTTGTAGTGATTGCCAAGCTGATTGAATTTGTATTAAAGAAATACAGCCAGACAGCATACTGGTCTATTATCGGACTGATCGTTGCGTCACCTTTTGCCATTCTGATTATGATGGGCAGCGTAACAATTAATGTAGTAAATATCCTGACTGGTATCGTTATGCTGGCAGTAGGATTCCTCATTGCAATGAAGCTTGGCGGGGAGTAGGAAGGTGTGATGTAACATGGAGGCATATACAGATTTTGCCAGTGTGTATGATGAATTGATGGATAACACACCCTATGAACAGTGGTGTGATAATATTGTTAAAGTACTGGGAGAATATGGGATTAATGATGGTCTGGTGCTGGATCTTGGATGTGGTACAGGTAGTCTGACACAGCTTCTGGCGGCAAAAGGCTATGATATGATCGGCGTGGATTATTCAGAAGAAATGTTAAATATTGCCTGCCAGAAACGGGAAAAATCAGGCTATGATATTCTGTATCTGAATCAGGACATGAGAGAATTTGAACTGTATGGAACGGTGCGTGCTATCGTAAGTATCTGCGATTCCATCAATTATCTCTTGGAGGACGAGGATGTTGTCACCTGTTTCAAGCTGGTGAATAATTATCTGGACCCGAAGGGAATCTTCTTCTTTGATTTTAATACCAATTATAAATATGAAACGATTATTGGAGACAGAGTTATTGCTGAGACAAGAGACGATTGCAGCTTCATCTGGGAGAATTTCTATGATCCAGAAGAGATGATGAATGAGTATGACCTTACTGTCTTTGTGAGAGAAAATGAAGAGGAGCCTGATACCTTTCGCAGATTCCAGGAGACGCATTTCCAGAGAGGCTATACATTGGAAGAGATGCGTGGATTTATAGAAGAAGCAGGCTTGGTATTTTTGCAAGCTTATGATGCAGACACGCTGGAAGAAGTAACACCACAAAGCCAGCGTATTTATTGTGTGGCGCAAGAGAGTATGAAAAGAACTTCTAATCGCTCAGAGTAAAGACTCTTTCGCGAAGAAGTTCTAAATTTCATACAGGAAAAACGCAAGCGTTTTTCACTATTAGTTGTGAGAAAATGGAGATTAAGATGTCAGATTATATAGTAAGAGCAACAGCTGCCAATGCACAGATTCGTGCTTTCGCAGCAACAACGAGAGAAACGGTAGAGAAGGGACGTCAGGTTCATGAGACGAGTCCTGTTATGACTGCGGCATTGGGCAGATTGCTGACTGCCGGTGCAATGATGGGCAGCATGTTAAAGGGTGAGCAGGATGTTCTCACATTGCAGATTCGTGGTGATGGCCCGGCAAAGGGCATTACAGTGACAGCAGATTCTGCAGCGAATGTAAAGGGATATGTGGTAGAGCCACAGGTTATGCTTCCTCCAAATGAGAAAGGTAAATTGGATGTAGGCGGAGCTATCGGCAGAGGATATCTTAGTGTGATCAAAGATATGGGGTTAAAAGAGCCTTATACTGGACAGACTGAATTACAGACAGGCGAGATTGCAGAAGATCTGACTTATTATTTTGCAACTTCCGAGCAGGTGCCTTCCGCAGTAGGTCTGGGCGTCCTGATGGAAAAGGACAATACCGTGAAGCAGGCGGGTGGATTCATCATTCAGCTGATGCCTTTTGCAGAAGAAGAGGTAATTGAGAAGCTGGAGAAGAATCTTGCGCAGGTATCCAGTGTAACCAAGCTGTTAGACGAAGGCAAGACTCCGGAGCAGATTCTGGAAGTGCTTCTTGGTGATATGGACCTGGAGATTCAGGATACGATTCCAACACAGTACTATTGTAATTGCAGTAAGGAACGTGTGGAGAAGGCAATCGTCAGCATCGGACGTAAGGAAATCAATGATATGATTCAGGATGGCAAGCCTATCGAAGTAAAATGCCATTTCTGCAATACCGCTTATGAATTCAGCATTGAGGATCTCAAACAGATCATCAAGCGTTCAAAATAAAGGCAGGATTATTATTATGAAAGATGGATTTGTGAAAGTAGCTGCGGCTACGCCAAAGATAAAAGTAGCAGATACAGAATACAATGCAGAAGCTATCATCAACGAGGTAAAGGAAGCATGCTCTAATGGAGCGAAGATCGTAGTATTGCCTGAGTTGTGTATTACCGGATATTCCTGTAGTGATCTGTTTTTACAGGATAAGCTGTTGGTTTCAGCCAGAGAACAGTTGGGAGTAATTGCAGATAGAACGGCAGATTGTGATGCCCTGCTTTTCATTGGAATGCCTCTGGAAAAAGACCATAAGCTCTTCAATGTGGCAGCAGTCGTGCAACACGGACAGGTACTGGCATTTATTCCAAAGACCTATCTGCCTAACTATAGTGAGTTCTATGAAGCAAGACATTTTGCCTCAGGAGAAGGACAGGATGGCTATTGCAGATATCAGGGTGAAGAGATTCCTTTTGGAACAGATATCCTCTTTGACTGCGATACCGTGGAAGGACTGGTGGTAGGCTGCGAGATCTGTGAAGATATATGGACGCCGAATCCTCCCAACACAAGACATGCATTGGCAGGCGCAACAGTCATGGTGAATCTGTCAGCCAGCAATGAACTGGTAGGTAAAGATACGTATCGTGAAGAATTGGTAAAGTTGACCAGTGCAAGACTGATTGCAGGATATATCTATTCCAGTGCAGGCGATGGAGAGTCCACACAGGATGTAGTCTATGGCGGTCATGATCTGATTGCGGAGAATGGTACACTTCTTGCACAGAGTACATCTTTTACAACGGGAATCATCTACGCAGACCTGGATATTGCCAAGCTTAGGATGGAACGCAGGAAGATGACTACGTACCTTCCAAGAGAAGATATCCTTCATGATGTAATACCTTTTACATTGAAAGTAGAAGAAACAAAGTTAAATAGAAAGTTCGACAGAGCGCCGTTCGTGCCATCTGATAAAACGACCAGAGAGAAGCGCTGTGAGCAGATTCTCTCTATTCAGGCAAATGGTCTGAAAAAGAGATATGAGCATACAGGTTCCAAGACCGCAGTAATTGGTATCTCCGGCGGTCTGGATTCTACACTTGCCCTGTTGGTAACAGTGAGAGCCTTTGATATGCTGGGATTACCAAGAGAGAATATCAAGGCAGTGACAATGCCATGCTTTGGAACAACGGACAGAACCTATGACAATGCCTGCAAGCTGACTCATGCCTGTGGAGCACAGTTACAGGAAGTAGATATTAAAGAAGCCGTGAATATTCATTTCAGAGATATCGGACAGGACCCGAATCAGCATGATGTGACTTATGAAAATGGACAGGCAAGAGAAAGAACCCAGATACTGATGGATATTGCCAATAAGAATGGCGGTCTGGTCATTGGTACAGGGGATATGTCTGAGCTTGCGCTTGGCTGGGCAACCTATAATGGCGACCACATGTCCATGTACGGAGTGAACGTAGGAGTACCTAAGACACTGGTGCGTCATTTGGTGCAGTATTATGCAGATACCTGTAATCATGAAGCAATGCGCAGCGTATTGCTGGATATTCTGGATACACCGGTCAGCCCGGAGCTTCTTCCACCGGAAGATGGTGTAATTTCACAAAAGACAGAAGATCTCGTAGGTCCTTATGAGCTTCACGATTTCTTCTTATATTATATGCTGCGTTGTGGATATACTCCTTCCAAGATATACAGAATCGCAAAGCTGTCTTTTGCAGGAGTATATGAGAATGAAGTTATCCTGAAATGGCTGAAGACCTTCTATCGCAGATTCTTCGCACAGCAGTTCAAACGCTCCTGTCTGCCGGATGGACCTAAGGTAGGTAGTGTGGCATTGTCTCCAAGAGGCGACCTGAGAATGCCATCGGATGCATGCGCACGTATCTGGATGCAGGAACTGGACACAGTAAGCCCTTAATGATTAGAATATCATGCAATGAAGCACGCTGCTGCGTGCTTCATTGCATTGTGTCAGACACAGGTGCAGATATGGCTGCTTTACTCAGGGACTGAGAGATGGCATTCAGTAATAAAATGGAAGTATATTTGCTTTCTGTGGAATAACTGATGTTCTCCAGTCCCTGATTGTCTATTACTTTGGCAGTCAGCTCATTCAGACACGGCTCCATGAGAGGATACATAGTAGTAACCGCTTCATCCAGATTGATCAATTCAATCGCATTGATATGATCAGCATCTACGGTGACTTGCAGCTGTGCAGCGGCATTGCCAAGCTGTAACGTAGAAGAATATACACCGGGAACATAGAGAGCAGCAGATTCCTCTGTAGGTGAAGCAGAATCCGAAGGCAGGAATAGAGACAGCAGAACCAGAACAATCAGGATGCCTACGAATAACAGTAAGATCGTATATAACACTTCTCTGGAACGAAGAACAACAATTTTGGTATTGGCACTCATAAAAAGGCTCCAAACTCTTTTTCTATACATCATATGAAACAGAGGGGAGGAATATGATGTATTTTATTGCAACAGTGGTTGACAAGGAATAACATAACTTGTTATTATTTATGAAATATTAATGTAACTGTTCAGACCCCATGCGCAAAACCGCATTATTACAGGAAGGATATGAAAACAATGCAGAAGTATACAAAACAAGATATCATCAATATGGTAGAAGATGAAGACGTAGAATTTATCCGTATGCAGTTTACGGATATTGAGGGTAATTTTAAGAACGTAGCCATTACGGCAAGCCAGCTGGAGAAGGCACTGAATAATGACTGTATGTTTGACTGCTCGCTGGTAGAAGGCATGCTGCCTACCGATAATGCAGATATGTTTTTGTATCCGGATCTGAATACATTTACGATTTTCCCATGGCGTCCACAGCAGGGCAAGGTTGCCAGATTTATCTGTGATGTATACCGCGCCGACAGAACACCTTTTGAAAGTGACTGCCGATATATCCTGAAAAAGGCAATCAAAGAGGCAGCTAAGCTGGGTTACACCTTTGACGTAGGACCTGAGTGCGAGTTCTTCCTTTTCAATGCGGATGAAAATGGCAGACCTACTACAATCACCAACGAACAGGCGGGATTCTTTGATATGGGACCTCTGGATAATGGCGAGAATGCAAGAAGAGATATTGTACTGACACTGGAGGATATGGGATTTGTAGTAGAAGCTTCCCATCATGAGAAAGCACCTTCCCAGCATGAAGTGGATTTCAGATATGATGAAGCACTGACAACAGCAGATAACATTATGACTTTTAAACTGGCGGTAAAGACAGTTGCAAAGCATCATGGCTTACATGCAACCTTTATGCCAAAGCCAAGAAAAGAATTCTGCGGCTCAGGTATGCACATCAACATGTCACTGCACAAGGACGGCAGAAATATATTTGATGATCCCAATGGAGAGAACGGACTTAGCAAAGAGGCCTACTATTTCATTGGTGGTGTGATGAAGCATGTGAAAGGAATCTGCGCAGTGACTAATCCTCTGGTAAATTCCTATAAGAGACTCAAACCCGGCTTTGAAGCACCGGTATACGTGGCATGGAGTACCTTAGGAGCGAACACATTGATCCGTGTGCCGAATATGCGTGGAGAGCATACAAGAATCGAATTGAGAAGCCCGGATCCGGCTGCTAATCCATATCTGGCGATTGCAGTATGCCTTATGGCGGGGCTGGATGGAATCAGAAACCAGATAGAGCCGCCCGCAGAAGTACAGGACAATATCAATATCCTGTCAGCGGATGAAGCACAGGCTAGAGGACTGGAGAAGCTTCCTACAGATCTTCTTGATGCCTGCATGGAGATGAAGAAGGATACCCTGCTCAAGGATCTGTTAGGTGACAGAGTATTTGACCAGTATTATGAATCCAAGATTGCAGCATGGAAAGAATATGACAGCCAGGTGACCAACTGGGAAATCGAGTCTTATCTGTACAAATTCTAAATAATGTCAGAGATAAATGACATGATTAGGAGGTGTATCAGTGACTAATATCATCGTAGCTTTTGCCAAAATAGAAGATGCCAAAAGCATCAAGAATATTCTGGTGAAAAATGGATTTAGTGTGACCGCTGTCTGTACATCGGGCGCTCAGGCATTAAGCTATGCGGATGAATTTCATGATGGAATCATAATCTGTGGTTACAGGCTGGCAGATATGATCTGTTCAGAATTACAGCAGAACGTTCCGGGGGGCTTTGAAATACTGCTTATGGCTTCCCAGAGACTTCTCTCAGAAGTGGAAGGCAGCAATATGATTGGACTGGGTATGCCCCTTAAAGTACATGAACTGATCAGTACCGTGGGTATGATGTCCCAGAATCTGGTGAGACGTAAGAAGAAGCTGAGGGAGAAACCCAGACAGCGTAATGAGGAAGAAGCAGCAACGATTGCAAAAGCAAAAGAGCTTCTCATGGGTCGAAATAACATGACCGAAGAGGAAGCTCACAGATATCTTCAGAAACATAGTATGGATAACAGCACAAGTATGGTAGAGACAGCGCAGATGGTGCTGTCCATGATGCAGGAATGCTCCTAACGGGGCATTCTTTTTTTGTTTGCTTTTAATTTGATAAAATCCAGAATATCCTCCTGATCCCGAAGATCTAATTGGTGATAGTAATTTAACAATTCACTGTCCTGGGCTGTTATGGTTGCAGAAGCAGGAGCTGTTGAAGAAATAGACACGAAACGCTTATTATTGTTCTCTTTTGCAGATAGATCCTGCATGGCATAATTCAACAGAATATCAGATGAGATATGGTACAGCATTGCAAGATTGTATAAAGAATCAACAGGAGGAATGATACGACCTGTTTCATAGTGAGAATAAGTCTGCCTGATAATATTTAGACTGGAAGCCACAAATTCCTGAGAATAGCCGTTGCTTTTGCGTAATGATTTTAAATAAGTACCAAGTGAATTACCAGTCATATGTATATTCCTTCCTAAATTACCAGTATTTAACAATTATACTTGTTCATAGAAAAGAAAAGGCTCACTAAAATAGCATATAAGCTATTTAATATAGCAAAAGTAAATACAATTTATCAGCATGATTTTAATATTGTAAAAAAGAGAAAATACTATATATAAAAATAGATTATGATAAAAATCATGGCTCGAAATTTGTGAGTAATATAACTAAAATAGCATAATTTGTAAAATGCTATTGCAAATAGCGTAGGTTGAGTTTATACTATTAATAAATCAGATTTCCACGAGAAGATTTGATATACATCAGAGTCAGGCACAAAAAGAAAAAATTAACGGGTACTCACAAAACCCAAAAAAACAACGAGGAGGAACGATCCAATGAGAAGTATGAAGAAAGTATTAGCTGCAACCTTAGCAGCAACAATGGTAATGGCATCAGCCATGACTGTATGTGCAACAACAGAGAACGCAGGAAGCGGAAGCTCATCCAGTTCTACAACACAGGAGACTTCAACACCAGCTACATATGCAGAGGCCAATAGCCAGTCTGCAGGTGCATCTGTAAAGGTTGGTGGCGTAGCTGTTCAGACATCTATCGCTGGCGTATATGCAGCAGAATCTTTAAAAGGTGTAGCAGTAACTACTCCTGCAGCAGATTTGGCAGCAGCATTAGGCTTAACAAGTGGACAGAAAGCAGCAATCATCATCTATGATACAGACCAGAAGAAGAGTACTGCAGCTATGACAAGCGTAAATGCAGCTATCGAAGCACTCGGTGGAGCTGATTTAGTATCTACATTAAATATCGACCTTGGTGCTAAGCAGAATGGCAAGTGGGTTACACTTTCTAATGGTAGTGTAGCACTGAAGGCTGGTCTTCCTAAGACAGCAGATACAACTAAGACATATTCTGTAATCTGCGTACAGCCAGGTGGAGCTACAACAATTCTTGAAGATCAGGATACAGATCCTGCAACTGTAACATTTGCAGTACAGGCTGGTCTTGGTACATATGCAATCGTTGCAAAATAATGTAAAATTTACCCGGGCAGATGCACTGCATCTGCTCGGGTATTACAATCAGGGGAAATGACTTTTAGATTATATTAAGGGGAATATATTTACAGCATGAGGAAGAAGACCGGGACAACTAAATATCTATTTGTCTTTGTATTGTTATTATTTTGCTATTATATGTATAGCATTTATCAAATCTACAGTTTCGAACTGATTCCGGATGAATTCGGATATTGGACATATGCAGCGACACTTTCGGGATGCGACTGGTCAGACATCGTATCACTTGGTTCTTATTATTCCTTTGGATATACTCTTATTCTTTACCCCATATTTCAGATTTTTCAAGATTCAATAGTTGCTTATAGGGCAGCGGTTACAGTTAATTTCCTGCTCATGATATTGGCTTATTTTGTGTTACTTAAAAATATCATGAGATTACAGGAAGAGAGACAGAAGACGATTTTCCTGATTCTGATTACGGGAATCGCCATTTTATATCCGTCATGGTTACATTATTCGAGATCTACCATGACAGAAATCGTAGTTATGAGTATGTACATTATCATATGCATGCTAATGACTCTTTATTTAGACAATCATAAGCCGGGAATATTAGTTGCACTGATTATTTCGCTTATTTACATATATACGGTACATATGAGAACCGTAGCAATACTGATAGCAGCAGTTATTACATTGGGCATCTATGCTTTTATGCACATTGGTAATAGCACAAAGAACTGGATAAAAATAGCAGTTGTTATTATTACACTCGCATTGCTATTTATGATAGCAGACAGGATAAAAGCATATATAACTCAAAATATCTATACGGACACTGCAAAAGAAGTCATATCCTATAACGACTATAATGGGCAAACAGCTAAGATAAAAGGCATATTCACATTAATAGGCTTCAGGAATCTGCTCATCAGCGCCATATGTAAGCTATGGTATCTAGGGCTTGCAAGTTTTGGGTTGTTCTACTGGGGCGTATATGTATGCTTCAAAAGATTGTGGCAACAAAAGAAGCTCATATATCTCTTTATATTATTGGCAACAGCAGGTGAGATAGCGGTAACAGCTATCTATACGACAGGCATAGGCGGAAGAATTGATGGATTAACCTATGGACGGTACAATGAGCAAATCCTGCCGATTCTTATGGTGCTGGGCTGTATAGGTGTTATGGAAAGCAGACATATTGTAAAACCTGCCCTGTGCATTGCAATTCTGCAATCACCTGTATTGGGGCTGATCATATATATCATAGATAAATATCACCAGACCAATATACATGCATATATGATATTGGGAATCAGTTATTTATATAACGGAGAAAATTTCAATCCTGCAACATTTCATATTATGGCATATATCGTTTCTATGATATTGATGATATTCGTTATATTTATACTTCGAATAAGCAATAGCAGGAAATTACCTGTATTAGTTGCCATCATCATGGCAATGGAATTATTTCTGGGGATTCATCTGGCAGCAACATTCTCATCAGCAACACAGATGGCAAATTTCAGGGATATGCAGCTTATTGATATTGCAGAGAAAGAAATGGAACATCATGACAGGCTTGTATATATCCAGGAAGGAGACAGATGTCTGGCAGATAATTTACAATTTCGCCTACGCAATACGAAGATTCATTTAATTTACGATGAAAAAGACATTACAGAGAATGATCTGGTGGTTACAGACTATTTGTACAGTGGATTAGACGAATTAAAAAATCAATACACTTATTGGCGTGTTATGGGGCATTTGGCTATTTTCTATAACGAATGAAAGATAAACGAGGAGAAACAAAATTATGAAAAAGAAAACATGGATACAAATAATGATGGCTGTATTTATTATGCTGGTGGGAATATTGTATAGTTCTCCTAATTGTTATGCAGCAGAGAAGACAGAAATTACGGTAAACAGCTTCTATCAGGTAAATGAAAATACGCAGATGAGAGAAAATGCGTCAGAATCTGCGAAAGAAGTGCAGGAACTTGTGGCAGGAGATACAGTCATGGTTACTGCTTATACGGATGGTGAGTGGTGTACGGCTTCAAAAGGAGATAAGACAGGGTATGTCCAAATAAATGCATTAACTCCTATTGGAAATGTAGATACATTGAATGCTGAATTTAACAGTATTGGAAATGACTACGAGAGCATATATGAAGAAATGCTGGAATTGCAGCGTCAGAAGAAAAATCGAATGATATGGGGAAGCATTATTGTGGTATTGGTAATTGCAATTTTTGGAGTAGGCATTGTATCAGCGGTGAAGAAGAACAGAGAAGAGAATTAGTGAGTACAAAAGTGAGAGGGGATAGAACGAATGAAATTAATTATTCAGATACCATGTTATAACGAGGCAGAAACACTGGAAATTGCATTGAATGATTTACCAAAGCATTTAGATGGAATAGATGAGATTGAATATCTGATTATTAATGATGGAAGCAAGGATAATACGGTAGAGGTTGCAAAAAAATGGGGTGTGCATCATGTTGTTAATTTCACGCAGAATAAAGGACTGGCGAAAGGCTTCATGGCAGGACTGGATGAATGTCTTAGACAGGGAGCAGATATTATTGTGAATACAGATGCAGATAATCAGTATTGTGCAGAAGATATAGCTACGCTCATTAAACCAATACTGGATGGAAAGGCTGATTATGTCGTAGGCGCCAGACCTATTGATGATACAGAGCATTTTTCAATGATTAAGAAGAAGCTGCAGCATCTGGGAAGCTGGGCTGTGCGTAAGGCATCTGCGACAGATATACCGGATGCTCCCAGTGGCTTCCGGGCACTGAGCAGAGAAGCAGCTATGCGGATCAACGTGGTAAATGACTACACCTATACACTGGAAACCATTGTGCAGGCTGGACGTGAGAAACTGGCAATTACCAGTGTACCGATTCATACCAATGGCGAATTGCGCCCGTCCAGATTGTTCAAGAGCATCTGGGGATATGTTAAGAAATCCATGGTAACGATTTTACGTGCTTATATGATGTATAAACCGCTCAAAACCTTTACCTATTTGACATTATTACCGGCGGGCATAGGAGTTATCTTTATTTTGAGATATTTGTATTTTGTTATCACAGGTACATCTGCGGGACATGTACAATCCCTGATATTGGCGAGCACATTGTTGATTATGGGCTTTGTGACATTTGTCATTGGTCTGGTATCAGATACAATAGCTGCGAACAGAAGACTGTTGCAGGATACACAGTATCATGTCAGACGCGCAGAATATGATGCATTATATATGCAGCAGAAGATGGAGAAAGAAGCTATCAGGACATATCATGTGGTAGATAAAGCAGCAACACACGAAGAAGCACAGATGCGTATGGAGAAGTAAGTTAAGCCACTTAAAAGGCTTACTGAAATAAACAAAAGAACCTTGACAATTGCATACTTTATATTAGGAAAATGGTTGTAATGAAAGTTCATAAAAGATATACTGTACATGAAGAAACCATAAGAGAGGATCCGAAAAGATATGGCAAAAAGAAACCTACCAATAGGAATTGAATTCTATAAAAAAGTAATTGATGAAGCGTATTTTTATGTGGATAAGACTCTTATTATAAAGGAATTACTGGATAGACAAAGTTATGTCAACCTGTTTACCAGACCCAGAAGATTTGGAAAAACGTTAGCGCTTGATATGCTAAAGACTTTTTTCGAAGATGAAATAGATGAAAAGGGAAATGCGGTTGATAATAGCAGATATTTTGCAGATAAGAAAATCATGGATGCAGGTAATCAGTATATACAGCATATGGGGAGATATCCTGTTATTTATCTTTCATTCAAGTCATCGAAGCAGGCAGATTGGGACACGACATTCTGGATGATAAAGAAGCAGATAGCTGAGGAATATATCAGACATCAGTATGTCTTACAGACAGATGACCTCTTGGAAGTGGAAAAGAATCTGTATCAAAGCATAATGTCATTAGCAGATGACAACAAGATATATGTGGATGCCATTTCTTTTCTATCAAAATGTCTGGAGCGATACCATCATCAGAAAGTAGTCATACTGATAGATGAATACGATGTACCTCTGGAAAATGCATACTTTGCAGGGTTCTATGATGAGATGACTGTATTTATACGTTCCCTTATGGAATCTGCATTGAAGACGAATGAAAGTCTGAAGCTTGCTGTAATTACTGGATGTCTTAGAATCAGCAAGGAAAGTATATTTACCGGTTTGAATAATCTGAATGTGATTTCCGTAATCAGTGACAGCTTTGCAGAGTATTTTGGCTTTACGGAAGGTGAAGTCGCAGACATGCTGGAATATTATGAGTTGGAAGACAAGGCAGAAGATATTAAAAAGTGGTATGATGGATATTTGTTTGGTCAGACTCATGTATACAATCCATGGAGCGTAATCAGTTATCTAAACGGTGTGATTGCAGACAGGATAACGTATCCGAGACCTTATTGGGCGAACACTTCTTCTAACAGCATCATTAAAGAAATGATAGAGAAAGCAGATGACACCACCAGAGCAGAGCTGGAAGATATCATGTCCGGCAAAACCATAGCAAAGCCGATTCATGAGGATATCACCTACGAAGATATTTACAATTCACAGGATAATCTGTGGAATTTCCTGT
The DNA here is from genome assembly GCA_963596435.1 of Agathobacter sp. Taxonomy (GTDB): domain Bacteria; phylum Bacillota; class Clostridia; order Lachnospirales; family Lachnospiraceae; genus COE1. The sequence goes on along the minus strand of CAVBMG010000065.1, from coordinate 1,623 downwards.
TCTTTACAGGATACTTGAAAGCAGTAGATACCCATTTGGTTGGGGCAAGGGTGTATATGACTATGGCGATTCCCAATATGGAGGTTCGCTATATCTACGAAAATACCATTATGGAATGGTTCAGAAGAAGAGTCATGAAACTTGATCTGACACCATTGCATCAGGCATTACTCAATGGAAAAGCCCAAACTCTGGAAGAACTTATCAAAGGCTATTTGAAAGCAAGTATCAGCTATTATGATGAAAACGAATCCTTTTATCATGGATTTATACTTGGACTTATGAGTTCTCTGGAACAGTATCGTATTCTCTCTAATCGAGAAACAGGAAACGGAAGGGCAGATATATTGCTAAAGCCGTATGATGAGCAGAATACAGCAGTAATCATAGAACTGAAATATGCCAAAGAGTTCAAAGGACTGGAAGATGGATGCAGTAAAGCATTACAGCAGATAGAAACAATGCACTATACGGATGAACTTGAGGAGGACGGATACCAGATTATATTGATGTATGGAATCTGCTTCTATAAGAAGAATTGTAAAGTTGCATGCATGGAATATAAGAACTAAATTATAAAAATATATAAAATAAAATCCCAATATAAAGTATGTAATTGCCATTGAGGTGAAAATACTTTATGTTGGGATTTTTTGTATCCGCAACAATTTAAATCAAAGGGGATTGACAGAATGAAAAAAATTGTATTAATAGGTCCTGTGTATCCGTATAAAGGTGGTATTGCTCATTATACGAGTTTGATGTATCAAGCTTTAGCAAAAGAACATGATGTTACAATGATTTCATATAAAATGCAATATCCAAAATTCTTATTTAAAAAGGAACAGAAGGATTATAGTAACGATATGTTTAAAGTGGAGGATACGCAGTTCCTTATTAATACGGCAAATCCATTTAATATTATAGGAGTTGCGAACAAGATTAAAAAGATGAAGCCAGACTTGGTAATTATACAATGGTGGCATCCTTATTTTGCTCCCTGCTATTCTATATTAACAGGATTCTTAAAGAATACAAAGATATTGTTTATATGCCATAATGTGTTTCCTCATGAAAGATTTCCAATGGATAAATCCTTGACCAGAATGACGCTGAAACATGGAGATTGTTATATTGTTCAGTCAAGACAGGATGAAGAAGATTTAAAAACGATTATTTCAAATCCAATATATAAAAGAACAGTACATCCCACATATAATGCGTTTAAAATGCAGAATATGTCTAAAGAACAGGCAAGAGAAAAATTAAAAATAAGTAATGGAGAAAAGGTTTTGCTATTCTTTGGATTTGTACGTGAATATAAAGGATTGAGGCATCTTATAAAGGCTATGCCATTGATTCAAGAAAAGTTAGATTCAGTAAGACTTATGGTAGTAGGGGATTTTGGAGATGATAAGCAGTCGTATCTTGATTTGATTCAGCAAAGTCATTGTGAAAAGGCAATTGACATATGCGATGGATATATACCTGATCATGAGGTAGAGAAATATTTTGCAGCATGTGACTTGGTTGTTTGCCCATATGAATCGGCAACACAAAGTGGGATTATCCAGATTGCATATGGATTTGATAAACCCGTAGTAGCAACCAATGTAGGTGGAC
>CAVBMG010000064.1:0-19652 GCA_963596435.1 Agathobacter sp. | reverse complement strand
CTTTTTTATCTCAGCCCGATTATTACAGGAAAAACGGCATTTTTCAGCCCTTGCTCTTTATAAAGCTGGCTGCTATTAACAAGTCTTCCGGTGTCGTGATCTTAATATTCTGATAGGAACCCTCCACGAATTTAACCGGTGTCCTGGTAAAGTATTCCACTACCATGGCATCATCTGTAATCGTTACATTCTGCGCAAGCAATTCTTCTTCTCTGTCAATCAGTTCATCATAAGCCTGTGTGATAAGTCCTGTCTCGAATACCTGTGGGGTCTGTACCTGCCATACTCTGGAGCGGGGCGGTGTACTCTCCACATATCCTCTGTCATCTGCTATTTTAACTGTGTCTTTTACCGGCATGCCTACTATACACGCCTTACATTCTGTTACGCATTCATATGCTCTTTGCAGTATCTCATTGTTAATAAAAGGTCTGGCACCATCATGAATGAATACATAATCGCAGAGCCAGCTGATCGCGTGCAGACCGATTGCAACGGAGTGATACCGTTCTTTACCGCCTTCTACTACTGCCCTTACTTTAGTAAAGTGATACTTCTCTATGATTTCCTGTCTACAGTACTCTTCTTCTCCTTTGCCAACGACCAGAACGATATCTTCCATGAAACTGTCTTCCATGGCACGCAAAGAATAATAGAGGACCGGCTTGTCCTCTATTAACAGATACTGCTTATGTACTTTTGCCTGCATTCTCTTACCCTGTCCTGCTGCCAGAACAATTGCTGTTGTATGTACCTGCATACTGTACCTCCGCTATCTTTCTCCCAACTTCAGGTTAGGAATTGCATTCAGATCATATCCACTGCGGGTTCCTTTGATATATTCATAATATCCTGCTACGCCTATCATTGCTGCATTATCTGTACAGAATATAGGAGACGGATGATAGAACTCTATCCTGCTTTTTGCACATTCCTGTTCAAAAGCCGCTCTGAGTGCTGAGTTAGACGCCACGCCTCCTGCAATGGCAAATTTGTGGAATCCATATTCCTTGACTGCTGCCAGTGCATGCTCTACCAATACATCTACAACTGCCTTCTGGAAGGAAGCTGCCACATCTGCCTGGTTCACTTCAATGCCTTTCATTTCACAGGAATTCAGATAATTCAATACTGCTGATTTCAAACCGCTGAAACTGAAATCATACACCGCATCATCCACCCTTGCCCTTGGAAAATGAATGGCATCAGGATTGCCTTCTTTGGATACTTTATCAATCTTTGGTCCACCAGGATAACCCAGTCCGATTGCACGGGCTACTTTATCAAAGGCTTCTCCTGCCGCATCATCCCTGGTTCTTCCAAGTATCTCGTATTCTCCATAGTCTTTCACAATTACAAGATGTGTATGTCCGCCTGATACGACCAGACATGCAAAAGGCGGCTCCAGTTCTTTATTCTCAATAAAGTTGGCGCTGATATGTCCTTCTATATGATGTACACCAATAAGCGGTTTACCCGTGGCAAAGCTGATTGCTTTCGCTGCTGATACGCCTACCAGAAGCGCACCTACAAGTCCCGGTCCGTAAGTTACTGCAATGGCTGTAATATCATCCAGCGTAACGTGTGCTTCCTGCAAAGCTTCTTCAATGACCTGATTGATCTTCTCTATATGTTTTCTGGAGGCTATCTCCGGTACAACACCGCCGTAGAGCGTGTGAATGACAATCTGGGATGAGATCACATTGGATAATACTTCCCTGCCGTTCTTTACAACTGCTGCCGCAGTCTCATCACAGGAACTTTCTATTGCTAAAATTAATACATCTTCCATTTCTATCCTCATTTCCGCGTACACTTTATTCTACAGAGGATGCAAGCTGGAATCCCAATATTTTCCAATGCCCTGCCTGATCTTTTCTCAATTCGAACACTTCAAGAGAAGTGGAGTAGCTTGCTCCGCTTTTGATGGTATAGGTACAGTATAATTTGGCACACTCTCTGCCTTTTACAACAGACTCTTCCACGTCTGTGCTCTGGGATGGTGTAAAGGTGGTTATGCTGTAATCCTGTTTCCTGAAATCAGAAATGGCACTGTTAAGATCCATCAGATACTGATCCCTGGGATTGGCTTCCAGAAGCTCATCATCATAGAGAGCCAGCATCTTGTCTGCCATCTGTTCAAATTCCTCTGTGGAATATTTTTCGTTATACAGGCATTTGGATAATTCACTATAATACTTCACTACTTCCTTAGGTGTAGGCGGATAGTTCTTATCCAGATCCCTTAAAATCACATCCTGTACTGCACTGACCGTTGTTTCTTTCGGTGTCTCTGTCTTATTGGAAAGATAGAAATAATATCCTCCGATCAATGCTGCCAGAACTACAATAATAATTGCTGTTTTTGCTTTCCCCATGTCTGTAATCCCCCTTATACTTTATTATGCCTTTTGTTATGCCTTTTCCTTCTCGTCCTCAAATAACAGTTCTTCGCTTCTTCCATCCTTGGATATATATGTCTCAGGGAAAATTGCCCTGACTTCCTTGGCATATTCCTCTGGTCTGGTAAGTGACGGTGAATAGTGAGTCAGCCACATCTTTGCTACGCCTGCGCTTTTTGCCATCTGTGCCGCCTCATAAAAAGTCATGTGCTTATACTCTTTGGCTTTCTCCTTCTTATCCGGCTCCCCATACATGCCTTCACAGATAAAAAGGTCTGCATCCTTTGCATTTTTTACAATTCCATCTGTAGGTCTGGAGTCTGTACAGTAGGTCACTTTGATTCCCTTGCGTTCCTCTCCCATGACCATGTCCGGTGTATAGGTTCCTTCGGGAAGTTCTATAGTCTCTCCCTTCTGCAGCCGGTTCCAGTACTTGCGGTCAAGTCCCAGCGCTAATGCCTTGTCTAACTGGAATTTGCCTTTTCTCTCTACTACGATATTGTATCCATAGCAGATTACGTTATGGTTTACACGAAATGCCTCTATTCTAAAGCCATCAAACTGAAATGTCTGTTCCTGTTCGGTAATCTCCTGATATTGTATCTCGAAGGGAAGCTCCGGTGCAATCACCCGCAACGCATTCACAACTCTGGCAAGCCCCTTTGGTCCTATCATAAGAAGTGGTGTTGTCTTCTCTGCATTTCCCATGGTGAGGAGCATACCCGGAAGTCCTGCAATATGATCCGCATGATAATGGGTAAAGCACATAATATCAATGGGCTTGGGGCTCCAGCCTTTTTCCTTCATTGCAATCTGTGTGCCTTCTCCGCAATCAATCAGAATCGCAGAGCCATTATACCTCGCCATCAGGGAAGTCAGCCATCTATAAGGAAGCGGCATCATACCTCCGGTTCCCAGTAAACATATATCTAGCATGTATTATTATATCCTTTCTGCCTGACGCAGCCACATAATCACTGCGTTATCCTTAGGTTTGTCATAGAAATTTGGTCGTACACCTTCTGAAACAAAGCCCAGTCCTTCATATAATCCCCGGGCTGCCATATTCTGCTGGCGTACCTCCAGCGTAAAATCCTGGATTCCCCGCTTCCTGCCAAATTGAAGCATATATTCCAGCAAAGCATGGGCAATGCCTCTTCTGCGGTATTTCTCATGTACTGCCACATTGGAAACGTCACCTTCACCGACAATGTCTGTCAGCATACAGCCGCCCATAACCTCGTTATCTTCCACTGCAACAAAATAAAATCTGTCCGGATTTGTGAGAATATCTTCAAAATCATGTCGTTTCCAGGGCTGGGTAAAGCAGGCTGCCTCCAATGCAGTTACAGCATCTACATCCTGTGCCTGCATCTCATGAATGACCATTTGCAGCCTCCGCACGTTCTCTCTCAGCCTGTGAAAGACGCAGATACTCCGGCGTATGTTCTTCGGCGGTCTGCACGATTCCCTTCTGATACAATCTCTGTCCAAGGGCTGCCACGCATGCTGCTCTCTGCCTGTTACAGCTTGCCGGTGCATAGCTGTAAGGAACGGTAATACGCTCCTCAATTGCTGTCTTATATACGGCTACGCCATCTCCAAGGAAAATGACGTCTTTTCCAAGTGCATTGACCTTATCTACAATCTCTGCGATGTCTGCTGTGCATTGTTCCAGAACGCAATGCATATCAAAGTCTGTTGCATTTTTCACAAACTCATATAATCCTGTATAGACCTGATTCCTTCTTGCGTCCATTAACGGACAGATCACACTGCCGCTGGCATAGAGATTAAACGCCAGTGCATCTACTGTAGGAACCGGTATAATAGGCTTGTTCAGCGCAAGTCCTAAGCCCTTCGCTGTCGCTGAACCGATTCTGAGTCCGGTAAATGAACCCGGTCCTGCTGCCACGGCAATTGCATCTATCGTAGACAGATCCAGTTCTACCATGCCACGCACCTCATCCATCATGGGAACTAATGTCTGTGAATGAGTCTTCTTATGATTCATGGTATATTCTGCGATTAAATTATCATCTTCCATCACTGCTACAGAGGCTACAAGCCCTGAGCTGTCTAATGCTAATATCTTCACTCTATTGTTATCCTCCGGTAATCAAAGCCTTTGTCCAGATCTTTCTCTATCGTAATATGTCTGGCATTCTCAGGTATAATCTCTTCTATGAGCTGCGCCCATTCTATCATGCACAGACCTTCTCCATAGAAGTAATCCTGATACCCGATCTCTTCCATCTCTTCTACATCGCCTATGCGGTATACATCAAAATGATAAAAAGGCATCCTGCCTTCTTCATATACCTGCACAATTGTAAAGGTGGGGCTGTTCACCGGCTCCTGTATGCCAAGTCCTGCTGCCACACCCTGCGTAAATACGGTCTTACCTACGCCCAAATCGCCATTCAGCGTATAAACCTGTCCCGGAAGTGCTTCCCTGCCGATCTTCTCACCCAGGGCATAAGTCTCCTTGGGACTCCATGTTTCTATTACCATACTGCTACCATGTCTTTCTATTCATTATATCTTTTAATTATATCTTTAAAAACGGATTTTGACTTTCTTGGGAGGCATATGAGTAGAGATCATCTTAATCAGTGTCTCCACATTCTCTCCAAGATCCTTACGTGGAAAAATGGAAGCTGTTGTTCTGGAGGTATAAAGAATGATACTGTTTCTGGTGGAAACTGCTTTATAACAGCTCTCCCAGGACTGCTGTTCTTCATTCTCTCCCTGTGATACGGAGATTCCCTCATCTGTCATATGATAATGCAGCGGTTCCTTAAATGCCGGGGTCATGCTGACCTGCTGATGTGCTTTCAGCAAAAGGGCTGCCGGCAGATAACCGATCACTACGATACCTGCAATCAGATAAATCGGATATTTCGTGGCAAGAAAAGCCATAATCAAAAAAACACCGAAGACAGTGCCGATAATACCCGACATGCCGGAATAGGTGTGATGCAGTAAATAGTCATACATTGCAGAAGGTGTCACCTTCACGTCAAACTCAAGCTCCATATAGTCCCCTTCTTCGTTCTTATATTGCGTATGCTGTCCGCATAGTTACATCTATATTATAACGAAAACTCCCCAAAGTTCAAGTCTTAGGGGAGTTTAATATATTATCACTCATGTCGGAGTGCTTCGATTGGGCTTAGCTTGGCAGCTTTTTTAGCGGGGTATATTCCAAAGAAAATACCAACCATTGAGGAAAAGGCTGTTGCTACCAGTACAACCACCGGATCAATGGTTGCTTCGATGGAACCAAGTCCCAGAACGCCCAGCAGCGAGCAGATGCCTTTTGCCCCGGCGATTCCAATTACAATGCCCAGCAGTCCGCCGATCAGTGTAATGATGACCGCTTCCATCAGGAACTGGAACAGGATAGAGCCTGTCTTGGCACCAAGTGCCTTACGGATACCGATCTCCTTGGTTCGTTCTGTTACAGATACCAGCATAATATTCATAACGCCGATACCACCTACGATCAGGGATATCGCTGCTACCAGCACAACAAAAATCGTCACATAATTCAATACATCATCAATCTCACTCAGTGAAGAAGCGAAATCATATACCTGGACATATTCTTTGCCTCTGATATTATAACGTGCTTCCAGCAGATTCTTTGCCTGCTTGGCAACACTCTTAACGTATTCTGTAGAATCGCAGAAGATAAAGAAAGAAGTAAACTTCTCTGTGTAATATCCGTATACAGATTCCAGAACAGTTGTTGGAATCTCCAGTTCTACATCACCTGAGTTCAACACCATACCTTTCATGGCAGAATCGTTGTCTTTTCGGATTCCTACTATTGTATATTCCTGTGTAATACCATAAAGGGTCATATTCACATCCAGACCTAATACATCTGTGGAACCGAAGAGCTTTTTAGCGCCTTTCTCCGTGATAACGCATACTTTGCTCGCTTTCTGATACTCACTCTTGGTAAAATAGCGTCCTTTCAGCATCTTGGTCTTATTATAATACTGTAAGGATTCATTACCAAAAGTTACTGCCGTGTCAAAGGTTCCCTTCGTACTCTGTGTCTGTGCTCCACTGAACATCCACATGTCTGTAGCGCCTTTCACATGGTCTATCTTCTCTGTGATAACATCCAGATCTTCATCTGAGAACTCTACATAATCTGAATTCTTCTCATCATTCTCTGCGTAGAGCTGTACATAGCCGCCTACCAGATCATTGAGCTGTCCACTGACGCCGCCTTTTACGCCAGAGCCGGTAGAAACAATCAGAATCACAGAAGAGATACCAATAATAATACCCAGCATAGTCAGAAAGGAACGTCCTTTATTGCTTCTGATATTCATCAGTGCAATCTTAATGTATTCCCATATTTTTGACATTTACATTGTCCTCCCTGCTCTACTGCTCTGTACTGGCAGTTGTGCTCTCTTCAGTTGCTGACATGTCTGTCACTTCCATTCCTTCTGTCAGTTCCATATCCATCATGGCAGAAGTCACTACTGCATCCTGCTCAGTAAGTCCGTCTGTTACTTCAATGTATTCAGAAGAGGAAATTCCTGTTGTTATGTATCTCTTTACAAGCACACCATTCTCTATGAGATAGCAGAAATTACCGTCATTATCAATATTGACAGCTTCTACAGGAACTAAAAGAGTGTCGTCATTCTGTGCTGTTGTGATCTGAAGTCTTGCTTCAATTCCCAGATATACATTCTCATCCGGATTATCAATATGTACTCTGGCAGCTACCATAGGCACACCTGAGGAATTGGGAGATGCCATTTTATTGATACGTGATACACTGCCTTCATATTTCTTACCTGAAATATCAATCACTGCCTTCTGACCGACTGCAAGATTCTCCAGATCATACTTGGAAGCCTGAAATTCTACGCACACTTCATCATAGCTTTCCAATACAAGAAGCTGTGTTCCTTCCTGCACTGTAGCGCCATCAACTGCTGTCAATTCTGTTACGACACCGTCAAAATCTGCTACGATACCATTTAAGGCTTCCTGATACTTGGTCTGGGCATCCTGTGTTGTAAGCTTCGTCTTCTCCTGTGCAAGCTGAGAGCTTGCAAGCTTGTTATCATTGACAATAGAAGCTTCTGCGCTGGATTTATCAGCCTTGGCTTCCTGTAACTTTGTCTCTACATCTGCAAGATCTTTCTTTGCCTGTGTCAGCAGATCTTCCCAGCCATAGGAGGTCTTATAATCAGAGAGCATGCTTAACTCATTCTGTAATTTATTCAATTCATTGGTCTTCTCTGTCTTTTTGCGAAGCAGCTCATCCATATTGGTATCTTCTGTAGGAGTCTGCATCGCCAGATCATAGTTGTTGATTGCCTTTTCCGCAGAATAAATATCCGCGTACAGATCTGCCTTACGCAGGGCAGTCACATCGGTAATACCATTGGTAAGGTCCTCTATGTATCTCTCATAATTGTCCTTCTGAATCTCCAGTGCGGCAATATCTGACTGAGCCTGTGCCAGCTTAGCCTGCTGCTCCTGATTGGTCTGTACGGCAGCCGTATAATCTGTAGCACTGATCCTCTGTTCCAGGTCACTTTGTCTCTGTGCATAGGCAAGGGCTGCCTCATCAAAGCAGACCATCATATCACCGCTCTTTACCACATCACCTGTCTGGATTGGTACGCCGGCTATTTTGGTTCCTGTTGGTGCAAAATAAGTTACTTTATTCTCAGCCTTTACAGTACCACTGGTATCCAGCTCTGAACTGATAGCTCCTCTGAATGCCTGTTGTGTATACACAGGAATTGCTGCTGTTCCCTGATTCTGTGAGCCGATTACGACTCCTGCAATGATGGCAACTACTACAATACCTGCCACAATTTTGATGATTTTCTTTTTACGCTTCTTCATAACTCTCCTCCTCATGTTTCACCAGTCTGTTGGTGTCTTCTACAATTCTTCCGTCGCTGATTCTTATCACTCTGTCTGCTCTCTCGGCAATATCATTATCATGGGTGATCAGAATGACGGTTCTTCCCTCTTTGTGCAGCTCTCTCAATATCTGCATGATCTCTCCTGTGGAATGTGAATCCAGGTTACCTGTAGGTTCATCCGCCAGAATAATGGGCGGTGCCTGTGCTATCGCTCTTGCAATCGCTACTCTCTGCTGCTGTCCTCCTGACATCTGCGCCGGTCTGTGATCCAGTCGTCCTGACAATCCTACTTTATCCAGGGCTGTCAGGGACAGTTCTCTTCTCTCCTTCTTGCCTACACCACGATATACCAGCGGTAATTCCACATTCTCCAGGGCTGTCAGATTCTGAATCAGATTGAATCCCTGAAAAATAAATCCAATCTCACGATTGCGCACATCAGAAAGCTCATCATCCTCCATATCTGATACATCAATGTCATGAAGCCTGTAGGTTCCACTGGTCGGTACATCCAAACAGCCCAGCATGTTCATCAGTGTGGATTTACCAGAGCCAGAATGTCCGATAATGGCTACAAATTCATTCTCATAGATCGTCAGATCCACGCCATCCAGCGCCCGGACTTCATTTTCACCAGGATTATAAATCTTATGCATATCTCTGATTTCAATTAATACTTTATCCATATTCACTCCCTCTTCTTGTTACTGTATCTTCCTTGTCAGTAACTGTATTCCTGAAACATCTTAACACAGAATATTTTCATTGTGTTAAAACTATAACAATTTTAAGGAAAACTTAAAGTTAATTAAGGTTTTCATATATTTATAACGGAGTGGGGTTCAAAAAGTCTTCAGAAATTTATAATTTTTTTATAAAGATGAAAAAAGTCCCAACTCCGATGGAATTGAGACTTTCTTATAAGATTATAGATAATAGTGGATTTACATAGTCTGAGATGGCTTACGTACTGTAGATGCTTCCCAGGAAGTCTTTAAGATAGGACTTAAAGGCTTGTACAATACAAAGGTCAATACAGATACAGCTGCACCCTTAATCAGATTTAATGGTGCTACACAGAATGCTACGAAAGAAAATACATCTGTTACATTCGCATTCAGGGCAGTTCCCATACCAATCAGTGCATCCAGAGGCATACCATACATAACAGCAAAGGTTGGTAATAAATAAACTGCATTAAATAATGTTCCAAAGAGCGTCATCACTACAGTTCCTGCCACACAGCCAATGATTGCTGTTGTCTTACTCTTCTTGGCATGATAAATGATCGTAGCCGGAAGAATCATGGAGCATCCTACACAGAAGTTGGCAAGTTCTCCAACAAAAGCAGTAGAGGTAGGTTTCAGGAATAATTTGATGATGATCTTCACAAACTCTGTCAGAACACCTGCTACAGGTCCAAAGGCGAAACCACATATCAATACCGGCAATTCACTTGGGTCTATCTTGTAGAAGGACGGAGCAAAAGGCATAGGCAGTTCCAGAATCATAAAGATACCTGCAACAGCAGAGAACATGCCGATCATTGCTACTTTTCTGGTGGTCAGTATCTTACTGTCGTTACCGTTTCGCTTATTAAGCAACTTCTCAGCGATGACAGCTACTGCGACCAGGGCAGCTACAAGCGCCAGAAATTCCAGGACAAAGGTTACATTTTCTGCGATGTTTGTGATAAATTCATTCATTGTTCTAATCTCCTTTTCATTGTAAGGAAATTCTCCATTCTGTATAAACCGTTCTACATGGTAGATCACTCCACACCATTGTATATCATACAAAAAAGCCCCGAACTGTACCAAAACAATTCGGGGTATTCTTAGCATATCGTAATAAACCTGTGTTAAAAACGATTCATTTTCTTCTCTCATCCAGACTTTACTGTCGGTTATGGAATCGCACCATATCAGCCATGCATAAGCACGGGTCGCGGACTATACCGCCGGTAGGGAATTACACCCAACCCCGAAGAATTACCTTATATTTTATTTATCAATACGCATTGTAAGGGATATTCTCTTTTTTGTCAAGTCCACATCCATAACTTTTACATCTACAATGTCGCCAACGCTGACTGCTTCCAGCGGATGCTTGATGTATTTATCTGTGATCTGGGAGATATGCACCAGACCGTCCTGATGTACACCGATATCTACGAAAACACCAAAATCAATGACATTACGGACTGTTCCCTTTAAGATCATACCGGGCTTTAAGTCTTTCATATCCAGTACGTCACTGCGAAGAATCGGGGCAGGCATGTCCTCACGGGGATCTCTTGCCGGCTTCTCCAGTTCCTTGAGGATATCTGTCAGCGTGATCTCTCCAATGCCAAGTTCCTCTGCCATTTTCTTTTTATCTTTTACTCTGCGTTCCAATCCGTTCACAGCAGTCTCCTGCTTCTGTGCCGGTGCTGATTTCGTATCGACATCCTGGGCAAGAGATACACCGCCCATAGCTGCTGCCAGTGCTTTGCCCATGGCTGTATTGGTGTTACGGATCACAACCTTCTTCTCCTGCTTCTTAGGCTTGGGCTGGGATGCTGTCTTAGCGGGTTTTACAGCTGCCTTCTTCTGAATCTCCTTCAAGTCATCCATGGACAGTCCAAGCTTCTCAAGAAGCTGTTCTGCTGCCCCATAGGATTCTGGATGTACGCTGGTTGCATCCAAGGGATTATCACCATCTGTAATACGCATGAAACCTGCACACTGCTCAAATGCCTTGGGACCAAGCTTTGCTACTTTCAAAAGCTGCTTACGATTGGTAAATCTGCCGTTAGTCTCTCTGTAGTCTACGATATTCTTGGCAATTGCCTTGCTGATACCGGAGATATACTCAAGAAGTGGTGCAGATGCGGTATTCAGATCAACACCGACCTTATTTACAGAATCTTCTACTACGCCGTGAAGCGCTTCGCCCAGCTTCTTCTGGTTCATATCATGCTGATACTGTCCTACACCGATGGACTTAGGGTCAATCTTAACCAATTCTGCCAATGGGTCCTGTAATCTTCTGGCGATAGACGCTGCACTTCTCTGTCCTACATCAAAGTTAGGGAACTCTTCTGTTGCCAGTTTGCTGGCTGAATATACAGATGCTCCTGCCTCATTTACAATGACATACTGAACAGGTGTATCCAGTTCTTTGAGTAATTCCACAATGACCTGCTCTGATTCACGGGAAGCAGTACCATTTCCCACAGAAATCAGATTTACATTATATTTCTTAATGAGTTTCTTTAATTCTGCCTTGGCTTCTTCTACTTTGTTCTGTGGTGCTGTAGGATAGATTACCTTCGTATCCAGTACTTTACCAGTCGGGTCTACAACGGCAAGCTTACAGCCTGTTCTGAATGCAGGGTCCCATCCCAGTACAACCTTTCCTGCGATTGGAGGCTGCATCAGAAGCTGTTCCAGATTCTTGCCAAATACGGTAATAGCTCCGTCTTCTGCCTTCTCTGTCAGTTCATTTCTGATATCTCTCTCGATTGCCGGAGCAATAAGACGATCATAGCTGTCCTGAATCGCCTGCTGCAGTGCAGGTGTGGTATTCTCATTCTCAGCAGTGATTACTTTCTTCTCCAGGAAGCGGATAATCTGTTCTTCCGGTGCTTCAATCTTCACTGTCAGTATCTTCTCATTCTCACCACGGTTCAATGCCAGTACTCTGTGTCCTGCTACTTTATTCACAGGTTCTTCAAAGTCATAGTACATTTCATAAACGCTCTGTGCCTTCTCATCCTTTGCCTGGCTGATAATCTTGCCTTCATTAAAGGTAGCTTCTCTGATATAGGCTCTGTAATCCGCATTATCGGATATGGACTCTGCAATAATGTCAAGTGCGCCCTGGAGAGCTTCTTTTACATTCTTGACTTCCTTCTCCTCGCTGACATACTGCTCTGCTTCTTCAATAAGTGGTCTGGTTGTCTCCTGCGCCAGAATGATCTGGGCAAGTCCATCCAGCCCCTTCTCCTTGGCTACGCTTGCTCTTGTCTTACGCTTAGGTCTGTAAGGACGATACAGGTCTTCTACGACTACCATAGTCTCTGCTGCCTGAATCTTGTTTCTAAGTTCTTCTGTCAGCATTCCCTGTTCTTCAATACTGTTCAGTACCTGCTGTTTCTTATCTTCCAGATTACGCAGATAAGTCAGTCTCTCATAAAGATTTCTCAGTACTTCATCATTGAGAGAGCCTGTTGCTTCCTTACGGTATCGTGAAATAAAAGGAATCGTATTGCCCTCGTCTATTAATTTTACAGCAGCTTCCACCTGCCATTTTTCAACGTTTAATTCATCTTTTAGTTTCAGTATGATATCCATTATCTTCCTGCCCTTCTTGTGTTAATTACATGCTTTTCATTATACCTAATCTTGTGGCGTCATTCAAGAAAGAATTGTTTTATCCGTTAAAAAGTGATAACATAATAGTATTGTTCATTCTTTGGAAAGGTATGGTTATTATGATGTCAAATTATAAATCATTCTCTGAGCTGAAACGTCTGGCAAGAGTCCAGCTTCAGGGCAAATACGGAACGCTTATCGGAGCTTTGCTCATTCAGGAATTACTGGTATTCTTCGCCTCTGGTCTTCCGGCTGCTCTGCTGCCCGGTACCGATGCGCTCAGTAATACTCTGTATTATATTGTAGCTTTTATCATCCAGCTTATTGCCGGAGTTCTACAGGCAGGAGTCAGCTTTATGTACCTGAAAGCCGCCTGTGGTATGGAGTTTGGTATCGGCGATATCTTCTATTGTTTCAGGCATAATACGGATAAGGCAATCAAAATCCAGTTCATTCTGGCTGTGATCAATGCCATCTGCATGCTACCCTCCGATATTCTGACCTGGAAATATCCCATCACCTCACTGGAGGCTTATGATGAGATTATTATGATGTACAGTGTGGCACTCCTGTGTATGCTGGTATATGTTGTGATTACACTGGCTTTTACCCCGGTATTCTATATGATGCTGGACTTCCCGAATTATACAGTGAAGGACATCTTCAAGAACAGTATCGAAGTTATGAAAGGCAATAAAATGCGCTACTTCCTGCTGGATTTAAGCTTCTTCCCACTGATGTTTGTCAGTGTCTTCACATGCGGTATTGCCCTTTTGTGGGTTATTCCCTATATGAATATGACAAGTACGAATTTCTATCTGGATCTGATGTCCTGTAGGACAAAGCAGAATCAGACAAATGAATTCTAACAGCCTGTAAAAAAGCGACAGATATGTTGATTACTCACATACCTGCCGCTTTTCTTATATCTTGTTATTCCATATCTGCATCTGCTACAGGCTTACCACCTGTGCTCTTCCATTTCAGATATGCATTGATAAATCCATCTAATGCACCATCCATAACAGCATCCACATTACCGGTCTCAAAACCTGTTCTGTGATCCTTTACCATGGTGTATGGCTGCATAACATAAGAACGTATCTGGTTGCCCCAGCCAATCTCCTTGACTTCACCACGAATATCAGATAATTTCTCGGCGTTTGCCTCTTTCTTCAAAAGATACAACTTCGCCTTCAACATCTGCATCGCCTTATCCTTGTTCTGGAACTGGGAACGTTCATTCTGACACTGTACTACAGTTCCTGTAGGGATATGTGTGATTCGGATAGCAGATGAAGTCTTATTGATATGCTGACCACCCGCACCACTGCTTCGATACGTGTCGATTCGCAGATCATCTTCATTGATATCCACATCCAGATCTTCCTCAATATCAGGCATAACATCCAATGATACAAAAGAAGTCTGTCTCTTTCCCTGTGCATTGAAAGGAGAAATACGCACTAATCTGTGCACACCCTTCTCGGATTTCAGATAGCCGTAGGCATTCTCCCCATTTACCTGGAAAGTAACGGATTTAATACCGGCTTCATCACCATCCAGATAATCCAGCACTTCTATGGAAAAGCCCTTGCGCTCTGCCCATCTGGTGTACATACGATACAGCATACCTGCCCAGTCGCAGCTCTCTGTACCGCCTGCACCTGCATTCAGCTTCAAAATGGCATTGCACTTATCATATTCCTCGGATAATAAGGTACTGATTCGCAAGGTCTCAAACTTCTCAATGAAGCTGTCCATTTCCTCTCTGATCTCTGGAATCATCTCCGCATCATCTGCTTCATAACCCATCTCAATCAAAGTCTCAATGTCTTCATACTGTGTCTTCAGACCATTACATTCTGATACCGTATCCTTGAGGTTCTTTAATTCTTTCATTTTCTTATTCGCACGATCTGCATTATCCCAGAATCCGGGATCTTCCATCTCACGCTCTAATTCTTCGATCCGCTTTTCTTTATTAGCGAGGTCAAAGTGAATCCCTCACTTCCGCTAATGGACTCTCATATGTCTGTAACTCCTGTTTCATCTGGTCGAGTTCTACCATCGCGTTCACCACCTTCTATTCACTGACTATTATGTTATGGTTATGCGTTTCTACCGCAGCACTGCTTATATTTCTTGCCGCTTCCACAAGGGCATGGATCGTTAGGATATATCTTAACTTCCTTCTTAACAGGTCCCTTCTGCAGAGAATCATCTTTATTTGTACCAGTTACCTTAGCAACTTCTTCTCTTTCTACCTTCTGCTCTACCTTAACATGCAGCAGTAATCTTACAGTGTCTTCCTTGATATTCTCTGTCATGGCATCGAACATCTCGTAACCACTCATCTTATATTCTACCAGAGGATCTCTCTGACCATACGCCTGTAAGCCTACGCCCTGACGTAACTGTTCCATGTCATCAATGTGATCCATCCACTTTCTGTCGATGACTTTAAGAAGGATAACACGTTCAATCTCACGGATAGCTTCCGGTTCAGGGAATTCTGCTTCCTTGCTCTCATAGAGCTTCACAGCCTCTTCCTTTAACTGATGCTTGAGACCATTCTTGGTCTTCTTGGTCACACGGGAAAGTGCAACAGGCTGAATCGGAACAATAGGTAATAACAGAGAATTCAACTCGTTGAAGTTCCATTCTTCTGCATCCATATCATCATTGATTGCTGTATCTACAGAATTCTCTACAATATCTGTAATCATCTTGTAGATGGCATCTCTCATGCTCTCGCCGTTCAATACGCGACGACGCTCTTCATAGATGATTTCTCTCTGCTCATTCATAACCTGATCGTACTCTAACAGGTTCTTTCTGATACCATAGTTGTTGCTCTCGATCTTCTTCTGAGCATTCTCGATGGCATTGGTCAGCATCTTGTGCTCGATCTCCTGTCCTTCTGGAATACCCAGTGTATTGAACATGCTGATGAGCTTCTCGGAACCGAACAGACGCATCAGATCATCTTCCAGGGAAATATAGAACTTGGATACACCAGGATCACCCTGACGACCTGCACGACCTCTCAACTGGTTATCAATACGTCTGGATTCATGTCTTTCAGTACCGATAATCATCAGACCACCAACTTCTCTTGCCTTGTCATCCAGCTTGATATCTGTACCACGACCAGCCATGTTGGTAGCGATAGTAACTGCTCCATGCTGTCCTGCATCTGCAACAATCTCAGCTTCCAGTTCATGGAATTTCGCATTCAATACCTTATGTTCAATGCCTTTTCTACGAAGCATGCCACTGATCTCTTCAGAAGCTTCAATCGTAATCGTACCTACCAGTACAGGCTGTCCCTTGGCATGAGCTGCCTCTACTGCTGCCACGATGGCATTTAATTTCTCTTTTCTTGTCTTATATACGCTGTCCTGCAAGTCTTTTCTGGCAATTGGACGGTTGGTAGGAATCGTAACAACATCCATTCCATAGATATCACGGAACTCCTTCTCCTCTGTCGCCGCAGTACCAGTCATACCTGCCTTCTTATCGAATTTGTTAAAGAAGTTCTGGAATGTAATAGTAGCAAGTGTCTTGCTTTCTCTCTTGACCTTAACATGTTCCTTGGCTTCAATTGCCTGATGCAGACCATCTGAATAACGTCTACCGGGCATGATACGTCCTGTAAATTCATCAACAATCATAACCTGGTCGTCTTTTACTACGTAGTCCTTATCACGGAACATCAGGTTATGTGCACGCAGTGCCAGTATGATATTATGCTGGATCTCAAGATTCTCAGGATCAGCCAGGTTGTCGATCTGGAAGAACTTCTCTACCTTAGCCACACCTTCTGCGGTCAGGTTGACAATCTTATCCTTCTCATTCACAACGAAGTCGCCTGTCTCTTCCTGTTCAATACCCATCAGGATATCCATCTTGGACATATCCTCAACATCATCGCCACGCTTGAGCTGTCTGGCAAGGATATCACATACCTCGTAAAGCTTGGTTGACTTGCTGCTCTGACCGGAAATAATAAGCGGTGTTCTCGCCTCATCAATCAAAACAGAGTCCACCTCATCGATCAATGCATAGTGCAGATCACGAAGAACGAGCTGTTCCTTATAGATGACCATGTTATCTCTCAGGTAGTCAAAACCGAGTTCATTATTCGTTACATAAGTAATATCACAATTATAAGCCTCACGACGCTCTTCCGGCTTCATATCGTTGAGTACGACACCGACTTTAAGTCCAAGAAATTCATGAACCTGTCCCATCCACTCAGCATCACGCTTAGCCAGATAGTCATTAACAGTAACGACATGTACGCCTTTTCCTTCCAATGCATTCAGATAAGCAGGAAGAAGGGCTGTCTGTGTCTTACCTTCACCGGTTCTCATCTCTGCGATACGTCCCTGATGCAGAACGATACCACCAATCAGCTGTACTCTATAATGTTCCTGATTCAGCACACGCTTGGCAGCTTCTCTGACAGTAGCATATGCTTCCGGAAGCAGATCATCCAGGGTCTCTCCTTCTGTCAGTCTCTTCTTAAATTCTGTTGTCTTACCGCGAAGTTCTTCATCTGTAAGCTTGCCCATAGCCTCTCTGTAGCTCTCGATCTTCTTAACAATCGGCTCGATTCGTTTCAGCTCACGCTCACTATGTGTACCGAATACCTTATCAATTATATTCATTTCCGACTCCAATCACTTCTAGTATTGCCATAGCCCCATATGTTAAAACACTATAGCTGCTATTTTAAATCCGTTGTAACCATTCAGATAATTACAAAACTTAAATCACATTGTAACAGATTTATGCGATAAATTCAATGTTTTAGAAGTAAACAAATTATGAAACCTCGGTCTTTCTATATATTTCCTTAACAATCCTTGACCTTATATTCTTAAAGTGTTATTATTTTAACAAGTGGGCAGGTTGTGTCTCCGCCCAAAACTATGCTAATAGAAAGAAATATGAGGTGTTTCAAATGAGCAAAGGATTTGATGATTTACTGAAAAAGGTATCAGCCTGCGATAAAAAGAAGGTCGCTGTAGCTGTTGCCGAAGACGCTCCCGTTCTGGAAGCCGTACAGGCCGCTAAAGAAAAAGGCATTGCTGATGCAATTCTGGTCGGTGATGAAGCAAAAATCAGAGAAGTAGCTGCTTCCATGAATATGGATCTGTCTGATTATGAGATCGTAAATGAGCCGGATCACGTTGCCGCAGCTCACACAGCTGTCAGCCTGGTACATGATGGCAAGGCTGATATGTACATGAAGGGTCTGATCGACACAAAGAACTTCTTGAAGAGCGTTCTGGATAAGGAAGTTGGTCTGCGTACAGGCAAGCCTCTCTCCCATGTATGTGTATTTGAAGTAAAAGGCATCAACCGCCTTCTGTTCTTATCTGATGTAGCATTTATGACATATCCTACTCTGGAGGATAAGGTTGCTATCATCAACAACACCGTTAAGGTCTGCCATGCCTGCGGTATTCCTAACCCTAAGGTAGCTCCTCTTGCTGCTGTTGAAGTTGTGAATCCAAAGATGCCTTGTACAGTAGATGCTGAGGCCCTGACAAAGATGAATGATGACGGCGAGATCACAGGCTGCGTCATTGACGGACCTCTCTCCATGGATATGGCTATTGATGAAGAAGCTGCTAAGCATAAGGGCGGTACAGGTCGTAAGATCGCCGGTGATGCAGATGTACTTCTGTTCCCGGATATCCACGCTGGCAACCTCGTATATAAGACTCTGACACATCTGTGTGAAGTAAAGAACGGTAATATCCTGACCGGTACTGCTGCACCAGTTATCTTAACATCCCGTTCTGATACATGTGAGACCAAGCTGTACTCTATCGCACTTGCAGCTGTTGTTGCAGAAGAATTGAAGAAAACAAAATAAGGAGGATTTATCCATGTCATACAAGTCATTGATTATCAATCCCGGCTCCACATCCACCAAGATCGGTGTATTCGAGGACGAGACATTATTATTTGAAGAAACTCTGAGACATTCTACAGAAGAAATCGCCCAGTACGCTTCTATCGTAGATCAGAAGGATTTCCGTAAGAACATTATTGTAAACCTGTTAAAAGAAAAGAACTTCGACATGAAAGAGTTATCCGTTGTTGTAGGTCGTGGCGGTATGTTAAAGCCAATTCCTGGCGGTACTTACAAGGTAACTGATGACCTTCTTAACGATCTGCGTATCGGTAAGCAGGGACAGCATGCCTCCAATCTGGGTGGTATTCTTGCCAGAGAAATTGGTGATGAATTAGGTGTTCCTTCCTTCATCGTTGACCCTGTCGTTGTTGATGAGTTAGCTCCTGTAGCCAGATATTCCGGCTGCCCTGAGCTTCCAAGAACCAGTGTATTCCATGCTCTGAACCAGAAGGCAGTTGCCAAGAGATATGCAAAGGAATCCGGTCAGAAGTATGAAGACCTGAACCTGATCGTTGTTCATATGGGCGGCGGTGTATCCGTAGGTGCTCATAAGAATGGTAAGGTTGTAGATGTATTCAATGCCCTTGATGGTGATGGTGCATTCTCTCCTGAAAGAGCTGGTGCAGTTCCTGTAGGTGCTTTGGTTAAGATGTGCTTCTCCGGCAAATACTCCGAGAAGGAAGTATACAAGAAATTAGTAGGTAACGGTGGTTTCAATGCATATCTTGGCACAAACGATGTTCGTAATGTTACCCAGAGAGTCAACGATGGTGACGAAGAAGCCAAGATGGCATTAGATGCATTCCATTATCAGGTAGCAAAAGACATCGGATCTATGGCTTGTGTTCTGGAAGGTAACGTTGACAAAATCATCTTAACAGGTGGTATTGCCTACAATAAGGTTACCTGCGAAGCTCTGCAGAAGATGTGCGGCTGGATTGCTGATTTCGTAATCTATCCTGGCGAAGATGAACTTCTTGCACTTGCACAGGGCGCACTTCGTGTCTTAAAGGGTGAAGAAGAAGCCTGCATTTACTAA
>CAVBMG010000063.1:0-20465 GCA_963596435.1 Agathobacter sp. | reverse complement strand
TGGAGACATAAAAATAGACAAC
The DNA here is from genome assembly GCA_963596435.1 of Agathobacter sp. GTDB lineage: Bacteria > Bacillota > Clostridia > Lachnospirales > Lachnospiraceae > COE1. Next base: position 20,443 of record CAVBMG010000063.1, on the reverse strand, counting down.
CAGCTCTTTTGAACGTAGTTGTCTACAGTCTGAGTCGTTTGAAAAACGACTGTTTTTTTGTGCGCCTTTGCGGCGCACAGTATATTTTATAGAACTTATTTTATGCAAGAGCTGCTGTAATGATAGCCATGGAATATACTTCAATAGCATTGCATCCACGGGATAAATCATTGATAGGCGCATTTAAACCTAAAAGGATAGGACCATATGCTTCGAAGTTACCCATACGCTGTGCAATCTTGTAACCGATATTGCCGGCATTGATATCAGGGAAGATAAATGTATTAGCATGACCTGCTACTGCAGAATCCTTGCACTTTGTACGTGCAACACGAGGAGATACAGCTGCATCGAACTGAAGTTCACCTTCGATAGGAAGTTCAGGATATTTAGCCTTGGCTTTGTTAGCAGCATTGCGCATCTTATCAACGTCTTCGCCCTTACCTGAACCAAGAGTAGAGTAGCTTAAAAATGCTACCTGAGGATCCATGCCGAATACTCTGGCACATTTTGCTGTTTCACCAGCGATCTCAACTAATTCATCTTCAGTAGGCTTGATGTTGATAGCACAGTCACCCATTGCCAGAACTTCGTTTTCACCTGTTGCAGATGGACGAACAAGAATGAAGCAGGAAGATACAATGCTGTTACCTGGCTTAGTCTTTACGATCTGAAGAGCAGGACGAACTGTATCGGCAGTTGAATATGTAGCACCACCAAGAAGGGAATCAGCAACACCCATCTTAACTAACATGGTTCCAAAGTAATTAGGCTGCTTTAATACCTTTCTTGCTTCTTCAGGAGTAACACCCTTGCTCTTACGAATCTCGCAGAAAAGATCTACCATTTCATCGAAACGATCATAATTATTAGGATCAATGATAAGAGCACCACGAATGTTGAATCCGCTTTCCTCAGCTGATTTATATACTTCTTCTTCATTACCGACAAGGATCGGATGAAGGAAACTACTTGCTAAAAGTCTGGAAGCAGCCTCCAGAATACGAGGATCAGCGCCTTCTGTAAACACGATCTTCTTAGGGTTCTTCTTTAAAATTTCAATCATTGTTCCGAATCCAAACATATTAAATTCCTTCCTTTTCTTTAGGTTATTATTGTTGTTTCTATGTAAGCGTTTACACCGTTATTTTATGCAGTGTTTCGCTATGTCCTAACCTTATTGTATACAAATTTTTTACATTTGCAATCCTTGTATTGAAATAAATGCACAAAATTTTCATTTTTTTACATGGATTCTTTATTTGTAATGTTAGAGCTGTTCTGGATTTTGTGATAGTGGTTACATGAAATCAGTTACATTTGAAACAACACATGTAAATAAAGTGTTACAGTATCAGAAAACATATGTTTGAATAATTGGCATTTTTTGTTTGCAAACACTGAAAGATATGCTATAATCAGAGAAGTGCGTTATGTATACATAACGTATTATATTTAGAAAGGCTTAGGTTTTACAATGGCAAAATCAACCAATGTATATGACGCATCAAGTATTACCGTTCTGGAGGGACTTGAAGCAGTAAGAAAAAGACCTGGTATGTACATAGGAAGTGTATCGACCAAGGGTCTGAACCATTTAATATATGAAATAGTAGATAACTCTGTAGATGAACATCTGGCAGGCGCCTGTACCAAGATCGAAGTTACACTGGAAGCAGATGGTTCTGCGACGATCAGTGATAATGGACGAGGTATTCCAGTCGGCATGCATGCGAAGGGCGTCAGTGCAGAACGTGTCGTATTTACAACACTACATGCTGGTGGTAAGTTTGATAATTCTGCTTATAAGACAAGCGGCGGCTTGCATGGTGTTGGTTCTTCAGTTGTGAATGCGCTGTCTACGCAGCTTACAGTTACAGTAAAGAGCGGTGGACTGATTCATCAGGATAAATATGAATATGGTAATCCTGTTATAGAGCTGGTCGATGGTCTGCTTCCTGTTATCGGTAAGACAAGAGAGACAGGAACTACTATCAACTTTACACCGGATCCTTCTATATTTGATAAGACATGGTTTAAGGCAGAAGAAGTTAAGAGCCGTCTGCATGAGACTGCGTATCTGAATCCCAGGCTTACAATTGTATTTCGTGATAAAAGACTGGAAACTCCGGAAGAGATCATTTATCAGGAACCGGAAGGCATCGTTGGCTATGTGAAAGACCTTAATAAAAATAAAGAAGCAATTCATGACATCATTTATTACAGCGGAAGCAGCGATGGCATTACGGTAGAGTGTGCTTTTCAGTATGTAAATGAATTTCATGAAAATGTTCTTGGATTTTGCAATAATATATACAATGCTGAGGGCGGTATGCATCTGACCGGATTCAAGACTATGTTTACGACCATTATTAACAATTATGCGCGTGAGCTGAATATCCTGAAGGAAAAGGACGTCAATTTTACCGGTGCAGATGTGCGTAATGGTATGACAGCAGTTGTTTCCATTAAACATCCGGCTCCAAGATTTGAGGGACAGACTAAGACAAAACTGGATAATCAGGATGCTGCCAAGGCAGTCAGCAAGGTGACCGGGGATGAGGTGCCCCGTTATTTTGACCGTAATGTAGAAGTATTGAAGAATATTATCGGCTGCGCAGAAAAAGCTGCAAAGATTCGAAAGACAGAGGAAAAAGCCAAAACAAATATGCTGACCAAGCAGAAATTCTCCTTTGATTCCAATGGTAAGCTTGCAAACTGTGAATCCAAAGACTACAGTAAATGTGAGATTTTTATCGTAGAGGGTGATTCTGCCGGCGGCAGCGCCAAGACTGCTCGCGACCGCAGTTTTCAGGCAATTCTTCCTATCCGTGGTAAGATACTGAATGTGGAAAAGGCAAGCATTGACAAAGTTTTGGCAAATGCTGAGATCAAGACCATGATCAATGCCTTTGGATGTGGCTTCTCAGAAGGATATGGTAATGATTTTGATATTACGAAGCTTCGTTATAATAAGATTGTAATTATGGCGGATGCCGATGTAGATGGTGAACATATCAGTAATCTGCTTCTGACTCTATTCTACCGTTTCATGCCGGAGCTGATCTATGAGGGACATATCTATATTGCAATGCCTCCTCTTTATAAGGCAATGCCGGCAAAAGGCAAGGAAGAATATCTGTATGATGATAAGGCACTGGAACGTTATCGTGCGAAACATAAGGGACCATTTACACTACAGCGATATAAAGGCCTTGGTGAAATGGATGCCCAGCAGCTGTGGGATACGACATTGAATCCTGAAACAAGAATTTTAAAACAGATTGAGATAGAAGACGCCAGGATGGCATCAGAAATAACTGAGCTGCTGATGGGTACAGATGTTACACCACGTAAGACATTTATCCATGAACATGCAACAGATGCAGAACTTGATATTTAAACATGAGGTAATAAATGGAAGAGAAGATTATTAAAACAGAATATTCTGACACCATGCAGAAATCTTTTATCAATTATGCAATGAGTGTCATTATTGCCCGTGCTCTGCCGGATGTCAGAGACGGGCTTAAACCGGTTCAGAGACGTACACTCTATGATATGTATGAACTGGGAATCCGTTATGACAGACCATACCGTAAAAGTGCGCGTATCGTCGGCGATACCATGGGTAAATACCATCCCCATGGCGATAGCTCTATTTATGATGCGCTTGTTGTAATGGCACAGGATTTTAAGAAAGAGATTCCACTTGTAGATGGACATGGTAATTTCGGTAATATAGAAGGTGATGGTGCCGCAGCAATGCGATATACAGAGGCGCGTCTCCAGAAGATAACACAGGATGCCATGCTTGCAGATCTGGATAAGGATGTAGTGGATTTTGTCCCGAACTTTGATGAGACAGAAAAGGAACCAAGCGTATTGCCCTGCCGTTTTCCCAATCTTCTTGTAAATGGTTCTGAGGGTATTGCTGTTGGTATGGCTACCAGCATTCCACCACATAATCTTGGCGAAGTCGTTGATGCAATGAAGGCTTATATGCAGAATGAGAACATTACGACCAGAGAACTGCTTCATTATGTAAAAGGACCGGATTTCCCTACGGGTGGCATTGTGTGCAATAAGGACGAATTGCTGGACATTTATGAGACTGGTGTCGGCAAGATCAAGCTTCGTGGTGTAGTGGATGTTGAAAAAGGCAAAAATGGTAAATTGAACCTGGTTATTTCTCAGATTCCATATACTATGATAGGAGCTAATATCAGTAAATTCCTTCAGGACATTGCAGCTCTCTATGAATCCAAAAAGGCACCGGAGATTGTGGATATTTCCAACCAGTCCTCTAAAGAAGGAATCCGTATTGTCATTGAACTGAAGAAGGATACAGATGTAGAGAATTTTAAGAATTTATTATATAAGAAGACCAGACTGGAAGATACTTTTGGCGTGAATATGATCGCTATAGCAGATGGCAGACCTGAAACACTTGGTTTAAAGAGCATTATTGCGAAAAATGTAGCATTTCAGTATGAAGTCGCAACACGTAAATATACCAATCTTCTGAATAAAGAGTTGGAGAAACGTGAGATTCAGGAAGGTCTGATCAGAGCATGCAATATCATTGATCTGATTATTGAGATTTTGCGTGGCTCCAAAGACAGAAACATGGTAAAAATGTGTCTGACCAGCGGTGTTACGGATGGAATTAATTTCCGCTCGAAAGAATCAAGAATCATGGCATCACAGCTTAATTTCACTGAAAAGCAGGCAAATGCCATTCTCGATATGCGTCTGTATAAATTAATCGGATTGGAAATTGATGCCCTGATGAAAGAGCATGAGGAAACAACAGCCAATATTTACCGTTATGAAGATATTCTGGAACGTAGAGATTCCATGGCTCAGGTCATTATGCAGGATCTTGACAATCTGAAGAAAGAATATAATTCTCCAAGACTGACAAGGATTGAGAATGCCGAAGAGGCGGTTTACGAAGAAAGAAAACAGGAAGAAATGGAAGTTATGTTCCTGATGGATCGCTTCGGATATTGTAAGACAATAGATATGTCCGCATATGAACGTAATAAAGACACTGTTCAGGCAGAAATGAAATATATTGTAAAATGTAAAAACACCGGAAAAATATGCGTTTTTACCAATATCGGACTGTTACATACAATCAAGGTATCTGATATTCCTTTTGGAAAGTTCAGGGATAAAGGAATGCCGGTAGACAATATCAGCAATTATGATTCTGCAAAAGAAGAGATCATTACCATTACAAGCCAGTCAGAGCTGAATTTATATCGCTTATTGTTTGTGACAAAACAGGCTATGTGTAAGATTGTAAGCGGCGGCGAATTTGATGTGGCAAAGCGAGCTGTGGCTGCTACTAAGCTGAATGAAGAGGACGAGCTTGTCAGTGTTGTTGTCCTGACAGAACAGCAGAATATCATTTTGCAGAGTGCGAATGGATTCTTCCTGCGCTTCCCGATAGAAGAAATATCTGTTATGAAGAAAAATGCGGTAGGTGTACGTGGAATACGTTTGAACGAAGGTGATTATATTGAAAATGTCTACTATACAGGCATGGAAAATGAACAGAGTATTACTTATAAAAATAAAAATATAGAAATAAGCAGAATAAAACTCGGAAAAAGGGATGCAAAAGGTACGAAATTAAGAGTATAATATATCTGTTAAAGTGACCAGGAAAGGAATTTATAATATATGAGAGTAATTGCAGGATCAGCAAGGAGACTTCTTTTGAAGACTCCTGATGGCTTAGATACACGTCCTACTACTGATAGAATTAAAGAAACATTATTTAATATGCTTATGCCATACTTATCTGGCGCAATTTTTGTAGATCTGTTTTCAGGAAGTGGCGGTATCGGCATCGAAGCACTGAGTCGTGGGGCGCGTAAGGCTTACTTTGTGGAAAACAGTCAGAAAGCAATTGACTGTATTACAGATAATCTGCAGCATACACATCTGAATGAACAGGCTGTTGTTGTGAAACAGGATGTTTTTGCTGCAATCAGAGGAAGTATCCGCGAAGATGCTGTGGACGTTATTTTCATGGATCCTCCATATGACCAGAAATATGAGAAGAGAGCATTGGAAATCCTGAAAGACTGCTCTTTTGTAACAGAGGATACATTAATTGTGGTAGAAGCTTCTCTTGATACGGATTTTAGCTATGCAGAAGCTCTTGGCTACACCATCGAAAAAGAAAAAATATACAAAACCAATAAGCATGTATTTATTGTAAGGAGTTAAAGCAATTTTATGAAAGCTGCAATATACCCGGGAAGTTTTGACCCTATGACATTAGGGCATCTGGATGTGATCAGAAGAGCGTCCAAAATGTTTGATACTCTGATTGTCAGTGTGTTAGATAATAAAGCTAAGAATGCGTTGTTTTCTGTAGAAGAACGTGTTAGTATATTAAAAGAGGCCACGAAAGATTTACCTAATGTTCAGGTAGATTCTTTTCAGGGGCTGTTGATTGATTATGCAAGACAAAAAGATATTCATGTGTCTGTCAGAGGACTTCGGGCTATTACAGATTTTGAATATGAGCTTCAGATCGCACAGACTAACAGCAAGTTATCCAATGGAATGCTGGATACGGTATTTCTGACTACAAGTCTGGAATATGCTTATTTAAGTTCTTCCAGTGTAAAGGAAATTGCTTCTTTTCATGGAGATATTTCCCAGTGTGTTCCTGATTTCGTTGCTAAGCTTGTATATGAAAAGTATAAGGATAATTCCAATGACCGCTTAATAAAATCAGACAAATATGGAGGAGTGCTATGAGCAGCAGAATCGAACAATTAATTGATGAGATTGAAGCATATATTGATAATTGTAAGTACAAAGCCTTTTCAACAGACGTTATTATGGTGAATAAGGCTGAAATTGATGAATTACTTCGTGAGCTTCGTATGAAGACACCGGAGGAAATCAAACAGTATCAGAGAATCATCAGCAATAGAGAAGCTATTTTGGATGATGCCAAGCAAAAGGCAAAGGAACTGATTGATAATGCTACTGTTCAGACTAATGAGCTGATCAGTGAACACCAGATTATGCAGCAGGCTTATGCACAGGCTAATGAAATTGTTGAGCTGGCAACGAAGCAGGCTCAGGAGATTCTGGATAATGCTACAACAGAAGCTAATAATGTGAAGATTGCAGCTATGCAGTATACAGATGACATTCTGGCTAATCTGGGTAATATTATTACACATTCTATTGAAGTTTCTACAAATGATTATAATACAATGCTGGCGAATCTGAGACAGATTGACAGTATTGTTTCTGCTAACCGTGCTGAACTGAATCCACCAGTGGAAGAAACCAATACAGCACCGGAAGGTGAGACTGAGAAGCTGGATGTCATTTAATTCAAATGAAGTATCTATAAACAAACCCACAGATTACTGTGGGTTTTGTCGTAAGAAAGGGGATTCTATGAGAAAACGATTGTATGCACTATTGGGTATTATTCTTTTTGCAGTTGCGATACAGACAACTATGTCTGTGCAGGCTGCAGAACCACTTGTTGTTGTAATTGATCCTGGACATGGCGGTGATAATCTTGGAACAGATTATCTGCCGATACCTGAGAAAGACTATGATCTTATAGTTGCCATGTATATGAAAGCATATCTGGAGCAGTACCAGGATGTAAAAGTATATCTGACCCGTACTGGTGATGTGGCAATGTCTCATAAAGAAAGAGCACAGTTTGCTAAAAGTGTAAACGCTGATTTCCTGTTTTCACTTCATTTTAATGCATCTATAGAGCATACATATTATGGGGCAGAAGTATGGATTCCATCCAGTGGTTCAGCGTATAGTCAGGGATATGGATTGGCAAATGAATTTCTGACAGAATTCCAGGAAATGGGAATTTATAACCGTGGTATAAAAACAAGAATTGGTAAAACAGGAAATGATTATTATGGAATCATTCGACAGTGTGCACTGGTTAATATTCCATCGGTCATTGTTGAACATTGTCATGTGGATCATCCATATGATGTTGTGAATCTACAGTCAGATGATAGATTGCGGGAATTTGGAGAAAGAGATGCAAGAGCAGTTGCAAGATATTTTGGATTGGCTTCGATAGATAATAAAACCAGTTACAAAGACTATGCACCACTGGCAGTTCCAACACCGCAGGGCAAAGTCTATCAGGATTCTACACCACCTGAAATTGCTATTACAAATCTGGTAAAATACGATAATTCCAATAAAACATTGACCTGTAACTTGACTGCATCAGACAATGAAACCTGTATTCAGTATTATGCATATTCCTTTGATAATGGACTCAACTGGTCAATATTATACCCATGGAGCGGTACAAATAATGCTATGACTATAACAGTCAATAACGTGCCTGCGTCTTCGGGAACGGTTATGTTTAAAGTATGGAATCAATATGACCAGTCTACAGATACCAATGTGATTACTTACTAGGCAGGGACAATAAGCCATAATGTATAATAAAAAAGTGATATGGCGAAAATGATTAATTTGTGCAGGATATAATTGACAACAGACAGATTGGCTTTTTCTAAAAAACTGATTGTCTGGAGTAAACAGGATATTCCATTGAAGCTCAGAGCGACCATAATCCAGAATACTTTATAGGTATCTGGCATTGAAGTATGATAGACCGCGGGGATTCCACCAATGATTTCAAGAAAACTGCTAAGAACAGCTTTTATGTTGGTGGAAAGTGGAAAACAGTCAAAGATACTTCGCATTGCATTGATTAATGTAACGTATCCGCCAAGCAATAGAATGGATTCTATGTTATTCATACAGATTGCATTGAATAATCCGGCAGCAGATGAATGGCTTTGCTTTATGATTGCCAAAGAAGCTCTGTCTGTATTATCATCATCATGCTTCGACAGATTACAGAGGACAATGCCATATAATATGGGAATGCCATACATGCCAAACACAAACGGTAAGACATTCGTATAGCCCAGACTGCAAAGCAGAGGAAATACCAGCCCAAGAAAATAAGCAGGCCCGATATTGTTGCAGAAACCGACTAAATGCTGTGCTTCTTTTCTGGAGAGCTTGCGTGCAGAATATAATTCACTTACAACCTTTGCACCCATGGGAAAGCCACAGAGAAAACCGATAAATATGGCATAGCTTCCATATGCGCGTATGGGAAGGATGATTTTCCACAGCTTTGACAGCAGCTTACCCAGCTGTTCATCTGCCCCACTGCATATCATAAGAGAACTTAGAATCATAAAGGGAAACAACGTAGGTATCATACGCGTTGCCCATTGCGTCAGCCCTTCCAATGCATAATGGCAGGTTCTGGTCGGTGAATACAGTATAAATGCCATAAATGACAACAGAATCACAGTTTTTATTTTGGACAAAAGGAAATCACCTATAGACTTTTGTTATCAATTTATGAATCATTTACCGGATTCAGAACAGAAAAAGAGTGGCATAAAAGAAAGGAATTACCATGAGACTTGATAAATTTCTGACAGAAGTACAGGTTGGCTCTCGAAGTCAAGTCAAAGATTATATAAAAAAAGGAAGAATATGTGTAAATCAGGTCACTGTGCTAAAACCGGAAGCACAGATTCAGGAAAACAGTGATACAGTTACATTTGATGGAAAAGAACTGCATTACAGTCAATTTCATTATTATATGCTTCATAAACCCACAGGTGTTATTACTGCGGTAAAGGATGATAAGGATGTGACAGTCATGTCACTTTTACCAAAGGATGCAGGCAGAAATCTTTCACCTGTTGGACGTCTGGATAAAGATACAGAAGGACTTCTGCTGATTACAAACGACGGAGAGCTGTCCCACAGATTATTGTCGCCCAAGAAACATGTTGCCAAGACCTATTATGTGGAGTGCAGAGGCAGTATATCAGAATCAAAACTGGAAATGCTTAGAAAAGGCGTAGACATAGGCGATGATAAAATGACATTGCCTGCACAGGCAGAATTGATTCAGCAGGACTCTGATTCTTATAAAATCTATCTTACAATCACAGAGGGACGTTTCCATCAGGTCAAGCGTATGATACAGGCGGTTGATGGAGAAGTGACTTATCTGAAACGTATCTCTATGGGACCATTGACTCTGGATGAGAACTTGCCCAAAGGTGCTTACAGGCAGCTTACCAAAGAAGAAATACAGCAATTATATATGGAGAGGAAGTAAATATTTTGTCATTAGAAAACGGATTCCTGCCAGTAAATATGGCAGAAGTAGAAGAACTTGGATTAAAACAACTGGATTTTGTCTATGTATCGGGGGATGCCTATGTAGATCATCCTTCTTTTGGACATGCCATTATTACCAGATTGCTGCAGGCACATGGGTATTCTGTAGGCATCATTGCACAGCCGGATTGGAAGGATGATGCCAGTATTACAGTATTAGGGGAGCCGCGCCTTGGCTTCCTTGTCTCTTCCGGCAATATGGATTCCATGGTGAATCATTATTATGTATCCAAAAAGCACAGGGAAAGTGACGCTTATACACCGGGAGGTGTTCCTTATAAAAGACCGGATCACGCAGTAGTAGTCTATGGTAATCTGATTCGGCATACTTATAAGAAGACACCTATCATTATCGGAGGAATTGAGGCAAGCCTGCGTCGTATGGCGCATTATGATTACTGGTCAGATTCTTTTAAACGTTCTATCTTGCTTGACAGTCAGGCAGATATTATTTCATATGGAATGGGAGAAAAATCTATCATAGAGATTGCAGACGCCCTGAATAGCGGTATTGATGTTAAGGATATTGGATTTATTCCCGGTACGGTCTATAAAACAAAGGATATATCCGGTCTGTATGATTATGAACTGCTGCCTTCTTACACAGATATGGCAGCTGATAAGACCTTATATGCCAGGAGCTTTAAAGTGCAGCATGAGAACACAGATCCCTTTAATGGCAAGATTCTGGTAGAACCATATCCGAATGGAGTCTATGTAGTGCAGAACGTGCCACAGGAACCACTTTCCATGCAGGAAATGGATGATGTCTATGCATTGCCATATGTTAGAAATTATCATCCTATGTATGAAAAAGACGGTGGAGTTCCTGCAATCAGGGAAATTAAATTTTCACTGATCAGTAACAGAGGCTGTTTTGGAGGCTGCAATTTCTGCGCATTAACCTTCCACCAGGGACGAACCATTCAAGTCAGAAGTCATAAGTCAATTATAGAAGAAGCCAAGTTAATTACAGAAGATCCTGAATTCAAGGGATATATCCATGATGTTGGAGGTCCTACCGCCAATTTTCGACAGCCTTCCTGCCAGAAGCAGTTAAAAGTCGGTGTATGTAAGCATCGTCAGTGTCTGTGCCCGAAGCCATGTCCGAATCTTGAGGTAGACCATTCAGATTATCTGTCCCTGCTTCGTAAATTAAGAAAACTGCCTAAGGTAAAGAAAGTATTTGTACGTTCAGGTATTCGTTTCGACTATCTTTTGTTAGATAAGGATGATACTTTCTTCCGAGAACTGGTAGAGTATCATATCAGTGGACAGTTAAAAGTAGCACCCGAACATATCTGTGATGCTGTCCTTTCCAAAATGGGCAAGCCGGAGAATGCGGTATATGAAGCGTTTACCGCCAAATATAAGAAGCTGAATCAGAAAATGGGTAAGAATCAGTTTCTGGTGCCATACCTGATGTCTTCTCATCCGGGCTCTACTTTAAAAGAAGCGATTGCACTGGCTGAATATTTGAGAGATCTTGGCTATATGCCGGAACAGGTGCAGGATTTTTATCCTACGCCATCTACTATGTCTACGGTGATGTATTACACAGGTATTGATCCTAACACGATGCAGCCTGTCTATGTCTGTCATAATCCTCATGAGAAGGCGATGCAGCGAGCACTGATCCAGTATCGTAATCCCAAGAATTATGAGCTGGTAAAAGAAGCATTGCATCTGGCAGGAAGAGAAGACCTGATAGGATTTGACAAGAAATGTCTGATCAGACCAAGAAAGCTGGCATCGGATGCAGATGATGCTTCCAACAGATATAAGAAGAAGGATAAGCTCAATAAAAAACAGCAAAAACCGGCAACAAAGACATCTGGAAGAACAGGTAAAGTATCTCAATCAGGAAATAGAAAGAAAACATCAGTAGCTGCTAAAGGCAGAAAAAGATAAATATATAAAGGAGTGACTGGCATGAATATTATAATGATTACCGGAGCATCATCCGGCATGGGACTTGAATTCGCATTACAGTTAGATAACGTATTTGATTCGATTGACGAGATATGGCTTATTGCCAGAAGAAAAGAAGAAATGCTGAAGGTTGCCGAATGCATGGAACATACAACGCGCGTATTGGATATGGATGTGACCAATGAAACACATATGAAACGTCTGGCACATCTTTTACAGGAAGAAAAACCTGTAATCCGTATGCTGGTCAACTGTGCCGGCTATGGTGTTATGGGAGGCTTTACTAAATTAAACAGAAAAGAAGAGCTTGGCATGATTGATGTGAACTGTAAGGCACTTACAGATATGACATATCTGTGTATTCCTTATATGCGCAAGAACAGCCGTATTATCCAGCTTGCTTCCAGTGCTGCTTTTATGCCACAGCCATATTTTGCAGTATATGCGGCATCCAAGTCTTATGTATACAGCTTTTCAAGAGCCTTATCAGAAGAATTACGCAGCCGCAGGATTTATGTGACAGCAGTATGCCCTGGCCCTGTTGATACTCCATTTTTTGATATTGCAGAGAAAGACGGTAAGACCTTATCTATCAAAAAACTGACACTTGCGTCACCAGAGAAAGTGGTAGAGCGTGCAATTGCAGATTCCTTCCATAAGAAGAAAATCTCAGTCTACAATCCATATATCAGGGCATTTCATGTATTGGCTAAGATAGTGCCTCATCAATGGATTCTCTTTATTATGCGTTTCCTGAAATAATATTGTTTGGAAAGGATTTTGTTACGATACATCTATGAAAAAAATTAATTTACCACAAAAGGGAGAACCGGATTATCTGACTCGCCAGAAGAAATTATCCACAATAAAGACTGTCATCAGTTTTGCAGCCGCAATTATCATCTTTATAATTGGATATGCAATCTATCATACCAGAGAAAATATTTTTACAATCATAGCAGTTCTTGCATTGCTGCCGGCAAGCAGAAATACAGTGTCCATGATCATGTTTTTAAAGACACCGGCTTATGACGCAGGGCTCTGCAATCAGATTCAACAAATTGCAGAGATACCGATGCTGTATCACCTGTATCTGACTTCTTATCAGAAGAATTATGCCATGACATGCATGACTGCAAGAGGTGGTAATCTGGTCGGATTCTCAGAATTTGATAAATGTGATGTGAATTCCTGTAAGGAGCATATCGAAGGAATACTGGCACAGAACGGTATTAAGAATATTAATGTAAAAATATTTGGTAAGAACGATTATAAAATGTTTGAAGAAAGACTGAAACAGCTTCAGACACAGGAAGCCGGTAAACATGATGAAGAGCTATTATCTTTAATGTGTGATATCTCTTTATAATAGGCAAAAGGAATTAACAGTATGCGAGTATATCAGATCGGTGCAAATGAAGCACAGCAGAGACTTGATAAATATTTAAAGAAGCTTCTTAAAGAAGCACCGGACAGCTTCATTTATAAAATGATGCGCAAGAAGAATATTGTATTAAATGGGAAAAAATGTGATGGAAAAGAAAAGCTGGAAGCAGGAGATGAAGTAAAACTGTTTTTGGCAGATGATACTCTGGATAAATTCTGCGGAACCGTAAAAACGACACAGGTCAATGAATATACAAAAGCCTACGCAGCTTTATCACAAATTACTATTGTATATGAAAATGAACATATACTTGTAGTAAACAAGCCGGCGGGAGTTCTATCACAAAAGGCGTCACCTGCGGATATGAGCGTGAACGAATGGCTGATTGGATATCTGCTCCAGAAGAATGTTATTTCAGAACAGTCCTTGTCTACATTCAAACCATCTATCTGTAATCGACTGGACAGAAATACGTCAGGTATGGTAGTGTGCAGCAAATCATTAGCAGGAAGCCAGTATATGAGCCGTATTATCAGGGATAAGGAGCTGGCGAAATACTATACCTGTATTGTACAGGGCAAGGTAGACAAGCCTTTCAGAATTCAGGGGTATTTATATAAAGACTCCCATACCAATAAGGTAACAATCTATGATTCTTTAGAGCGGATTCCTGACATGCAGCGTAAAGAAGCATCTTTTATTGATACACAGGTAACTCCACTGATTAGCAGACAGGATATATCCAAACTGGAGATACGTCTTCATACAGGTAAGACGCATCAGATACGAGCACACATGGCTTCTACAGGACATCCTCTGATAGGGGATTATAAATACGGATCAGCTAAGGTGAATCAGAAGTATAAAATGCAGGGAGTCAACAGTCAGCTTCTTCATGCATGCAGGCTGGAGTTCCCGACAGATACACCCACCGGTATGGAAGATTTGTCCGGACTTGTATTAAAATGCAGGGAGCCTGAGATTTTTCAACAGATAATAAATCATTAAAGGGGAACAAATATGGCAACTTGGAATTCCAGAGGTTTGCGAGGTTCGTTACTGGAAGAAATGATCAATATGACAAATGAGAAGTATCGCGATAATGGACTGGCATTGATTCAGAAAATTCCAACCCCCATTACTCCTATTAATATTGATAAAGAGACCAGACATATTACACTGGCGTATTTTGACCAGAAGAGTACGGTAGATTATATCGGAGCTGTGCAGGGAATCCCTGTCTGCTTTGATGCAAAGGAATGTGCAGTGGATACTTTTGCCTTGCAGAATATTCATCCACATCAGGTTGCTTTTATGCAGGATTTCGAGAAGCAGGATGGAATCGCTTTTTTTCTGATTTATTATACGCATCGTGATATCATGTACTATTTATCTTTACGGGAACTGATGATCTACTGGAACAGAATGGAGAAGGGAGGACGCAAAAGCTTTCGGATTGATGAACTTTCTCAAAACTATTTTTTCCCTAAAAAAGGCGGGTTTGTTGTACCTTACCTTGACATGATCCAGCGTGATCTGAACGAGAGAGGTTGACACAATCTCAAAAAAAGTGTATACTACGGATAATTCGCCATGCTACTACGGTAGTTAATTATCACTTTAAATCACTAAAGTAAAATAAATAACGAAGAAAGGTTTAGGGCATAATTATGGATTTTATGGGAAAACGACTTGTACATACACCTGAGGGTGTTCGTGATATTTACGGAGCTGAATATGCCAGCAAGCTTCAGATCGAGAATCTATTGCATGATGAGTTAAGAAGTTTTGGATATCAGGATATTCAGACACCTACTTTTGAGTTTTTTGATGTATTTGGACGTGAGATAGGAACAACACCTTCCAAAGAATTATATAAGTTCTTTGATAAAGAAGGAAATACACTGGTTCTTAGACCTGATTTCACTCCCTCTATTGCCAGAAGTGCAGCAAAATATTTTATGGATGAAACAATTCCTCTGAGATTTTGCTACTGTGGCAACAATTATATCAATACCAGTAATTTACAGGGTAAACTGAAAGAAACGACACAGATGGGAGCAGAATTGATTGGGGATGCAAGTGCACAGGCAGATGCAGAGATGATAGCACTTCTGATCAAATCACTTCTGAATGTAGGGCTGAAAGAATTTCAGGTATCTGTAGGACAGGTAGATTATTTTAAAGGATTGTGCAATCATGCAAGCCTGGATGAAGATACAGAACTGGAATTAAGGGAATTTATTTCCAACCGTAATGGATTCAGTGCTGAGGAATTACTTCTGAATAAAGACGTACCAAGAGAAGATGTTGATGCGCTTTTGCGTGTCAGTGAACTCTTCGGCTCTTATGAGATTCTGGATGATGCCATGGAAAATGCAAATAACGAGCAGTCCAGAGCAGCAATTGAGAGATTACGCAGTATTTACGAAGTATTAAAGTTATATGGCGTAGAACGTTATGTATCATTTGACCTTGCAATGATCAGTAAATACCATTATTACACAGGCGTAATATTCAACGCATACACTTATCAATCAGGAAGTGCCATAGCCAAAGGTGGTCGCTACGATAATCTCCTTGCCAGATTTGGTAAACCTTCACCTGCTACCGGCTTTGTAGTAGTGATAGATGATCTGATGAATGCCATGACACGCCAGAAGATATGTCCGTCTCCTTCCAATCGTAATCTTTTGCTTGTATATGATTGTTCTTTACAAAAGGCAATCAAGGCAGCAGAAGAATATCGTGCGCAGGGATTTTCCACAGTACTGATGCATCAGGAAAAGGATGCAGAAATGTATGAACAGTTTGCCAAAGACAATAACTTTGCACAGATTAAATTCCTCGGCGAATAAGAAAAGGAGAGTATGACTGTATGAGCGAAAATATGAGATATCTGACCTTTGCACTGGGCAAAGGAAGACTTGCCAATAAAACACTGGAATTATTAGAACAGATAGGAATTACCTGTGAAGAGATGAAGGATAAGAATTCCAGAAAACTGATCTTTGTCAACGAGGAACTGAAATTGAAATTCTTCCTTGCAAAAGGACCGGATGTGCCTACCTATGTAGAATATGGAGCTGCTGATATTGGTGTTGTGGGAAAAGATACGATTATGGAAGAGAACCGTAAAGTATACGAGGTTCTTGATCTCGGTTTTGGAAAATGCCGTATGTGTGTCTGCGGACCTGCAAGTGCCAGAGAGCTTCTGCAACATCATGAAATGATACGTGTAGCCAGCAAGTATCCCCGTATTGCCAAGGATTATTTCTATAATCAGAAACACCAGACAGTTGATATTATCAAATTAAATGGTTCTGTCGAGCTTGGACCTATAGTTGGATTGAGCGATGTCATTGTAGATATCGTAGAGACAGGTTCTACACTTCGTGAGAATGGACTGGAAGTACTGGAAGAGATATGTCCGCTTTCCGCAAGAATGATCGTGAATCAGGTAAGTATGAAGATGGAATCAGAACGAATAAAAGAAATCTTACAGGCTTTGAAAGCTGCATTATAATAAAAGAGGAGGCACAACATGAGAATTGTTACATTAACATCAGAGACAAAACAGAATCTGCTTGAGAATCTGTTAAAAAGAAGTACAAATGATTATGGGGAATATGAGAAGATCGTTGCAGAGATCATAGAACAGGTAAAGAGCCGCAAAGAAGAAGCTATTTTCGAGTACTCTCTTAAATTTGACAAGTGTGAACTTACAAAAGAGACTTTTGAAGTAACCAGAGCTGAGATAGAAGAAGCCTATACACAGATTGATGCACATTTTATCGAAGTGATGAAGGCTTCTGCTGCCAATATTCGTGCATATCATGAGAAACAGAAACGTAACAGCTGGTTCGATGCCAAGGAAGACGGTACGATTCTTGGACAGAAGATTACTCCCATGCACAGTGTTGGTGTATATGTTCCCGGTGGAAAAGCTGCATATCCTTCCACTACACTGATGAACGTAGTACCTGCCAAGGTTGCAGGTGTTCCAAATATTATCATGACTACCCCGGCAGGAGCTGATGGTAAAGTAAATGCAGCTACCCTGGTTGCAGCTGATATTGCAGGCGTTGACCGCATTTTCAAAGTTGGTGGAGCACAGGCGATTGCAGCACTGGCATATGGAACAGATATGATTCCAAAGGTAGATAAGATTGTAGGACCTGGTAATATTTTTGTTGCTTTGGCGAAGCGGGCGGTATATGGACATGTCAGTATTGATTCTATTGCAGGTCCTTCTGAAATTCTGGTACTTGCTGACGAAACAGCAACACCGCGATATGTGGCAGCAGATCTGTTATCACAGGCAGAACATGATGAAATGGCAAGTGCTATTCTGATTACGACCAGTGCAGAGCTGGCGCAGAAGGTATCTGATGAAATTGACGGATTCCTTACACAGCTTTCCAGAAGAGCTATTATAGAGAAGTCTCTGGAGAACTATGGATATATACTGGTAGCACCAGATATGAATACAGCAATAGAAGCCGTAAATGAAATTGCTTCTGAACATTTGGAGATTCTGACAGCCAATCCTTTTGATACAATGACAAGAGTACGTAATGCAGGAGCAATTTTCCTGGGTGAGTATTCTTCTGAACCTCTTGGAGATTATTATGCAGGTCCCAACCATGTATTGCCTACAAATGGAACTGCGAAATTCTTCTCTCCTCTGAATGTGGATGATTATGTGAAGAAATCCAGCATTATTTCCTATTCAAGAGAAGCTTTGGAAAAAGTACATGAGGATATTGAACTTTTCGCTCAGAAGGAAGGGCTGACAGCACACGCTAATTCCATTCATGTCAGATTTGAATAAATGAACAACGATCCAGATGGAAATATATTCCAGTATTTTTCCATCTGGAAATATTATATAATCCAATATGCGGCTTAGGCGGAAAGGTAGGAAAGTATGGGCAGAAATGCAGCCGTAACCAGAGTTACGAAAGAAACAGATATACGGATGAACCTCGAACTTGATGGTAGTGGCAAGTCTTCTATTGACACGGGAATAGGTTTTTTTGATCATATGTTGGAAGGATTTGCCAAGCATGGCTTCTTTGATCTGGATGTTGCCATCAAAGGAGATCTGCATGTGGACGGACACCACACTGTGGAAGATGCAGGAATTGTGCTTGGAACAGCAATCAGGGAAGCAGTAGGAGATAAGAAGGGAATCAGACGTTACGGATATTTTATCCTTCCTATGGATGATGCACTGGCATTGTGTGCAGTAGATCTGTGCGGACGTCCTTTTTTAAATTTTGAATGTAATTTCCCTAATGAAATGGTAGGTTCACTCGACACCTCTCTTGTGAAGGAATTTTTCTATGCAGTATCCTACAGCGCTGCAATGAATATTCATATCAAAATGTTAAGCGGTGAGAACAGCCACCATATGATTGAAGCTATCTTTAAAGCCTTTGCCAAGGCACTGGATATGGCAGTATCTACAGATGACCGGATTGCAGATGTGCTTTCCACCAAGGGCAGTTTATAGAAGAGGAGTATACGAAACATGATAAAGAAACTTTTTTGCGCATGTATCTATTTATATCAGGGGAGTGCTGTAAGAAATCTGCAGGATCATACAGTTGTAGATAATGATGCTGCCAGGCTGGCTGCTTACTATTGCAACAATAATGCAGACAGAATTATTGTATTTGACCAGTCTAATACAGATGAAGAACATGAACTTGCACTTGATACGATCAAAAAGATAGCAATTGCCTGTGAAGTGCCTGTAATAGGTGCAGGCAATGTGAAAAGAATGGAAGATGTTAAGAAACTTCTTTATGCAGGATGTGCCAAAGCAGTGTTGAATTATTCCAAAGAATCCAATATTGAGATTACGGAGGAAGTATCCAAAAAATTTGGCAAATCCAAAATTCTTGTATCCTATACTGACGCCGGTTCTTTGGAAGCACATAAGGATCTTCTGGAAGAATATGTGTCTGAACTGATCTGCCTGGATAAAAATCAGGTAAAGAACAATACTGGTATTCCTACTATTTGCAGCCTGGAAAAGGCAACACCAGAGGAAGCGAAAGAAATTCTTTTGACAGATCATGTAAGTGGTTTGACTGGAAATGCAATCAATGATACAATAGAAGATACATTTTCACAAAAAATCAGTCTGGCAAAAGAAGGTGTATTGGTCAGCGCCTGCGAAGCTGCTATGAAGTGGAGCGATTTTAAGCTGAATTCTGATCAGATGCTGCCTGTTATTGTGCAGGATTATAAGACAAATGAAGTTCTTATGATGGCATATATGAATGAAGAAGCATATAACTCTACGATTACTACCGGTAAAATGACCTACTGGAGCAGAAGCCGCAACGAATTATGGGTCAAAGGTGAGACCAGTGGACATTATCAATATGTAAAATCTCTGACTGCAGACTGTGATAAAGACACTTTACTGGCGAAGGTATCTCAGGTAGGCGCTGCATGCCATACCGGAAGCTATTCCTGCTTTTTCCAAAATATATTGCAGAAAGAATATAATGATACTAACCCGTTAAAAGTCTTTGAGAATGTATATGCTGTCATTGCAGACAGAAAAATACATCCTAAGGATGGCTCATATACCAACTATCTGTTCGATAAGGGAATTGATAAGATACTGAAGAAACTGGGCGAGGAGGCAACAGAGATCGTAATTGCTGCCAAGAATCCCAATGTGAATGAAATCAAGTATGAAATATGTGATTTCCTGTATCATATGATGGTTCTCATGGTAGAAAAGGGTGTTACCTGGGAAGAAATTATGGCTGAACTGGCAGACCGATAAAGTATGATAAAAAGGGGAATGCAATGCAAATGTTCACAAAAGCAAAACAC
>CAVBMG010000062.1:0-20620 GCA_963596435.1 Agathobacter sp. | reverse complement strand
CTCAGTTATTCGTCCTTATTATTCGTCCTTATCCATCAACCAATTCCACCGAGCAAAGCACCTGCAATAAGTGCAACAAGTGAAAGTGGTACAAGAACATATTTACCAAGTGGAACAAACCACTTTCCAATAGGCTTATCTGTACCTGCATTAACTGCATCAACAGCAAACTTATCTCCCGCAACCCAGAAGAACATAATAGCTGCAAGCATTGCGCCTAGTGGGCAGACATAGATAGATACTGCGTCCATCCAGCCTGATACAATCCCCTGGATTACAAGTGCAACAACACAGCCTGCACCTGCAATAATTCCAACAGATGCAACACGATTAAACTTAAACTTCTCCTGAATAGTTGCAACCGGTGCTTCATACAGATTAACAAGTGAACTCATGCCCGCAAACAGCACACATACATAGAATACAATTCCGACAATCTTGCCACCTGGCATGCCATTGAATACATTTACAAGGTAGATAAACATAAGTCCAGGACCACCTGAAGATAACTCAGCACCACCTGCTGCCATACCCGGAATAATGACAAATGCAGCCAACAAAGCAGCAATAGTATCAAATACAGCAACATTTCTTGCAGAAAAAACAATGTTTTCCTTGTCACTAAGATATGAACCATAGATAACCGTTCCGTTACCTGCGATAGACAGTGAGAAGAATGCCTGACCAAATGCATATATCCAGAGCTTTATATCAAGAAGTCCCTTAGGATTAAGTGTGAAAATGTATTTATAACCCGCACTTGAACCAGGAAGTGTGAAAATGTAGATACCTAATCCCACAAACATAATAAAAAGCAACGGCATCATAACCTTATTGGCTTTCTCAATTCCGCCTGCAACACCAAGTGCCATAATAACAGCAGTTACGATCATTGTAACTATAAGCCATATATTATTGCCAAATGCACTCGCTGTACTTCCAAACATACCGCCAATAACTGACATATCCTGTCCCATTCCTGAAAGCTTTCCTGAGAATGCAAGAAAAGTATATTTGAATATCCAGCCAACAACTACCGTGTAGCCCATAGCCAAGGCAAGTGAGCCAAGCACCGGAATCAAGCCAATCGCCTCACCTGCTTTTCTCTTTCCGGTGCGCATCTGCATACAGTCTCCAAATGCTTTGATAGGTCCACCCTTAGTTGCACGCCCAAGCGCCATCTCCTCGATAACACCCGTGGAACTTATCAATATGACAAATATTACATACGGTATTAAAAATGTCATACCACCCCATGAAGATACCATATATGGGAAACGCCATATATTTCCCATTCCTACTGCAGAACCGATACAGGCAAGAATAAAACCTGTACGACTCTTAAAGCCATCTCTTTCCAACTCAATTTCGTTATTTTCCATAACTTTAGTTCCTTTCTTCCTCATATTTTAAATAGCTGCATTTTGCTATACATTTTCTTGCAAGATATCATATATGCAAAAAGCAAAGAAACCATAAACCCTTCCAGGTCATGGCTCCTTTGCCTTTTATATCTGTATGATATATCATTATGTTATTCCTGTAAAATACATGTTGGTTATAAAACCATAATAAAAAAGAATAGTTATACTACATAATCCACACTTGTGCCAGATGCATTACAGCTGGCATTGTAATAATTGAAAACAGTGTTGACAGGCATACCATACATACTGCCCGCTCATAGTCCTGTCCGAATTTCTGTGCAAATATTGCTGTACTCGTTCCTACTGGTGTTGCCGCAGCAATCAACGTGATCATTCCAATCTGTCCATGTCCTGCCGGTATAATATGAAGTACAAGCAGTGTAAGAAGAGGGATTATTATAAGTCTGACAAGTGATGCCAGATACAGGGACGGATTGAGCAGCAAGTCATGGATTCTGACACAAGACAGATAATATCCTAATACAATCATAGCTGCCGGCGTATTAAGTGCGGCAACTCCTGCCATTGTGCTGTTAATAACTTCTGGCAGCTTAATTCCTGTAAAGAACAGAAAAAGTCCAATAACAAGTGATATTGTAACAGGATTGACGAACACCTTTTTTATATTTATCATATCTTTTCGGTGTGTTATTATCACAATACCATATGTCCACTGCAAAAGATTAAGTATGCTCGCAAATGACGCAACGTAGAATGCAGCTTCATTTCCAAATACCGCAGTTACAAGCGGAATCCCGATAAAACCTGCGTTACAGAATGCGGTTCCAAAGTTGTCAATTGGCTGCCGCATGCCGTATATTATATATGACACAGCTATTGCTACTACAAAAGAAACTACAGCCAGTACTGCTGACATAAGAAGCCCCTGCAGCTTCTCCATCGTAAACTCCGTTATGTAGCTTCTTATAATTACACATGGAATAACCACATATAACAGAATATTAGCTATATCCTTACTGCCATGTTCTGTGAGAAGACCTGTTTTGGACAAAATCAGCCCCAGAATCATAAGAATAAACATTATAAATGTCTGCGTTAGTAATATTTGTGTTATCATAATTGTAAATATCCTGATTTCTATACTTTGTTTTTCAAATATTTATAGAATTTCTACTTTATAAAATACTACCTACAAGAGAGGTGCGAACATGGAATTATACCAGCTCAGGCAGTTTCAGGCTGCCGCCAGACACAAGAACATGACCCGTGCTGCCAGTGAACTATGCATAGCACAGCCGGCATTAAGTAAAACAATCCACAAGCTTGAGGAAGAATTTGGCACACAGCTTTTTATTCGTAACAAAATAGGGCTTGAGTGTACCCGTCAGGGCGAAATCCTGCTTGAATACGCAGACAAAATACTTGCTCTTTCAGAAGACGCTTCGCGCGCTGTCAGTGAAAGTCTTGGCGATGCCGGAGAAATAAGGCTCTGTCTCCGTTCAAGTGCCGTTCTGGTCAGCAATGTACTTAAAGATTTTATCCATGAACACCCTCATGTAAGCTTTTCAATATCTTCTGAACCAAAAGGATGTGACCTGCTGATAGACTCAGTTTCATCAGCTTATAATATTCCTGACAATGCGCATCTTCTTATGACAGAAGAAATCTGCCTTGCCGTGGCTTCAACCCACCCGCTTGCGCATACAGGCCACATATCAGTAGAACAAATGATGAACGAGAAATTCATTGACCTTGCAGATTCACCTTCTTACACTGGAGTGTTCAATTCAATATTCAGTAAATTTAAGAAAACACCACAGACAGCCTACTCCTGCAATGATTACATATTGCAGGGCAAACTTATAAGTCTCGGTCTTGGAGTATCATTTGTTGCCTCTGTAACATGGTCAAGCAGTAGTCTTCCTGAAAACATAAGCCTGCTGCATATAGATGACTGTCCACATTTCAGAAGCATTTATTATCAGCCACTTGGTTCATTCCGTTCAGGAAATCAACGAATCTTCGAGCACCAACTTGAAGAATATTTCAAAAAAATTCAATAGTTAATATACCTGTGTATTTTAATGTACCTCCAACGGTGTGTCTTCACCCGCTGCAAACTGCACAACACTCTTAATTGAGGACTCGACCATGTCTGACACAGCCTGATCTGTAAAGAATGCAACATGCGGTGTGACAATAGTATTCTGGAAAGATTTAAGTATGATGTAATCATGATTAACAACAAGGTCATCATACTTACGGTCTGTGCGGATAAATTCATCTTCACCCTCGCAGCAGTCAGTTCCAACTGAACCAATCTTACCACTCTCAATTGCAGCAATCAGTTCTTTGGTATCAATAAGTGCGCCTCTTGCTGCATTTATAAGTATAACGCCATCCTTCATCTTAGCAATGGAAGCCTTATTAATCATATGATATGTCTCATCGCTCAGGAAAGTATGAAGCGAGATGATATCTGAATTAGCATACAATTCATCAAGGCTTACATATTCAACATTTTCAAGGTCAGCTGCAGGATATGGGTCATACGCAATAATCTTGCAGCCAAATCCTGAAAGATTCTTAATTACAGCTTTTCCGATTCTTCCTGTTCCTATGATACCTACAGTCATATTCTGCATCTCGCGTCCGCATATAGGGCCAAGTGAATAATCTGCTGTATGTGAACGCATCATTACATACAAAGCCTTGCGGATACACATAAGCATAAGCATTACTGTATAATTGGCGACTGAATATGGTGAATAACCGCTGTGTGCAACACGGATTCCAAAACGTTTTGCTGCTTCAAGGTCAATGCTGTTGTATCCGATTGTCCTGAAACCGATGTACTTTACCCCTTCTGCTGCAAGCTTTTCAAGAACAGATGCTGACAAGTCGCACATACCATCGCACACCGACATAGCTTCACAGCCTTTAACACCTTCTATATCATCTGCTGTAAATCCGCTTTTATTGACCTGTAGTTCTACTTTGTATACATTTGCCAATATGTCAAAATATTGTTTTTCATCCTGACGAACGCTGAATGCTGCTATCTTCATGATCCTCACTCCTCCTACTTAATCCACTCGTATGTAAGTCTTCCAAGAATTTCGATTCCCCTGACGATCTGCTCATCAGAAGGTGTTGAATAATTAAGTCTGAATCCATTTGACTTCTGGCTCTCATCTGCTAAGAACGCTGCTCCCGGAACTGATAGCACTCCTCTGTTAATAGCCTCCCTTACAAATGGCGCTGAATCCATCCCTTCTGGCAGGAATGCCATTACAAAAAGTCCGCCCTCAGGATGACCGAAAGCTACTGAAGGATGAAATTCCTTCTTCATACACTCCAGCATGAGATTACATTTATGCTCATATACCTTTCTCGAATCCTCAAGATGCTTATCGAAATCATAGTTATTAATATATTCATTACAAATGTACTGGAAAAGGACAGTTGAATGTACATCCGTACACTGTTTTGCAACTGTAAGCGGTCCTGTGAGCGACTTGTTGAACACAAGAAAACCAAGGCGGAATGCAGGTGCCATTACCTTTGAGAAACTTCCTGCATATATAACTCTGCCCTCTGTATCCATTGATTTGATAGTTGGCACATTTTCACCTGCAAATCTTAATTCACCATAAGGATTATCTTCTAATATTACAATGTTGTATTTGCAGCAGAGCTCATACACCTTCTTTCTCTTTTCAAGAGAAGTTGTTATTCCTGTAGGATTCTGAAAAGATGGTATTGTGTATAAAAGTTTAGCCTTAGGATTAGCCTTTAGGGCCTCCTCAAGCGCACTGATATTCATTCCGTCCTGCTCCATTGGGATTCCTACAAGCTTGGCACCGTAAGAACGGAATGTATTAAGGCAACCTACAAATGCAGGCTCCTCAGTAAGCACGACATCTCCTTCATTAACAAGTGCCTTGGTTGTAAGGTCTGCACACTGCTGTCCGCCTGACACTATAAAAAGCTCATTATTCTCGAAATCAAAGCCTTCCTTTTTCTCAAGATATTTCTTCATCGTATCACGCAAAGGTGTATAACCCTCACTGAGTCCGTACTGCAATAAAGAAACCGGATTCTCGCTGAGTCCCTTTGCTGCTATCTCTTCTATTTCCCTGCATGGAAATGTCTCTGCTGACGGATTGCCACCTCCAAAAGATATCATATCCTTGCTTGCTCCTAACTTAAAAAGTTCTCTTATCATCGAACCATGTACACCTGATAAACGATTAGAAATCCCGTACTCCATATATATTTCCTCCTTCAATTACATTGCTGATGTAAAAAAGAGCCAGAATCTCTTAAAGATTTCCGACTCCTTTGCCTTTGATAAAAATATCATATACCTGAGTGTTACTCCTGTAAAATACATGTTGGTTATAAAATCATAACAATATGGAATGAACAGCTTTACATCTGCAATTCCTTCAATTCATAGAACTTACCCTTCATTGCCATCAGCTCTTCATAGGTTCCGAACTCTTCCAGTCCTCCATGTCCGATGACCGCAATCTTATCTGCATCACGTATGGTAGAGAGTCTGTGTGCAACGATCAGCGTTGTTCTATCCTTTACCAGATTATTGATTGCTGTCTGGATCTGCTTCTCGGAGATACTGTCCAGAGCAGAGGTCGCTTCATCCAGTATCAGGATACTTGGATCACGCACAAAGGCTCTGGCAATGGAGATTCTCTGTCTCTGTCCACCACTCAGATTGCTGCCGTGCTCCGTAATCCCGGAATCCAGTCCCTCCGGCAGAGAATCAATAAATTCACGCAGATTGGCTGCATCAATGACCTTCTGCAATTCCTCATCACTGATATCGTCTTTACCATAGGTAATATTATCGCGTATCGTTCCTGTAAAAAGAATGGATATCTGCGGTACAACTGCAATATGCTGTCTGAAGCTTTTAAGATTCAGCTCATTCATATCCTGACCATCTATCAGGATTCTGCCGCCTGTAGTTTTGATAAATCCGATTACCAGATTAAGCACTGTGGTCTTACCTGCACCGGAGCCGCCTACAAAGGCTATCGTCTCACCCTCTTTAATAGACAGGTTGAAATGTGACAGCACTGGTTCTTCACTGTCCGGATAACAGAATGTGACATCATCAAATGTAATGTTACCATGTACTTCCTGGATTTTCTTTTTCCTGTCGTTATCTTCCACATCATGACTCAGCAGAATATCGCCCACAGAATCCACAGATTCCAGCCCTTTTGCAATTGTAGGAAGCAGTGTAATGATACTGGATACCTGCGCAACAATACTGGAGAAGTAAGTCTGATACATAACGACTTCACCTACGGTAATCTCACCCTGAGAAGCCAGATAACCTGTAAATCCCAGACACAACACCTGAAATACCTGAAATGCCACCCAGCTGATAGACGAGAAATAAGACTGGATAATATCCAGCTTCAATCCACTCTTGGCGACATTTTCCAGCTGCTCCTGCATACGCATGGTTTCTGTGCTCTCCAATGCATGCGCTCTGGTGACAGGAATCAGCTCTACCATCTCCATAACGCGGACAGAGGTCTCTTCCATATCCTTACGGAACTGTCTGTTATGAAGCTTGATCTTATTCTTAAATACCACCATGATGATGACTGCAACCGGAACTGTTAATACGAAAAATACAAATACAGTCAGGCTTTTGCTCACAACAATACCCAAAGCCACTGCAATATTCATAATAATACTCAATACAGAGATAAATATCTGTCTTGAAAGTGTCTCAATCTGTTCCACATCTCGCATGATCTTGGACTGCAATCGTCCTGACTGCATCGCATTATGATAGGATATGGACAACTGCTGGAGCTTGCGCACCAGTGAGCCTCTCAAATTACATTCCATGTTTCGGATTGTCCTGGAATAAAGATAGACATGCACATAGTTGGAAAAGACATTCTGTATGATCATCACACACATAAATGCCACATTAAGTGCAATATCCCTTACAACATTCTCATCCGGATTCGTAGCAATATTAATGATATTGGATGTTACGATAGGAAGAATCCATACCGGTGAATGCTTAATGAAGAAGAACAGCACTGAGAAAAATAGCGAAGCATAGTGCCCCTTATACAAACCAAGCAGCGTCTTAATACTGCTGCCACTGTTTCTTTTGAAATTATCGAGAAAATCCTGTTCTTCCTGTTCCCAGACAATTTCCTTTTCCTGTTTTTCCATAATATTCCCCTTTTCTGTATGTTTTTCACATTTCTATGATACCTTTTTTCGTCATTTTGGTAAAGAATTTTCGTTATTTTTTAGTACTTGTTTTTGCCACTGTACTGGATAACCAAAATAAGCTGTGCTAAAATAAGTAAACTACAGGGAGGAAGACTATGCATAATTTATTTGAATACGGAGATATTTTGAATTCGCCCTATGAGGCTTTTATTTTTGATACAGCTATTCATGATTTCCCGGTGCATCAGCACTGGCATCATTATATGGAAGTGTTATATATGTTAGAGGGATCTACAGAAGTGACCTGCGACAGAGAAGTCTATCACCTCAATCCCGGAGATATGATCGCACTATTACCTAAGAAACTTCACTCCATTGGTGGTTCCACACCGGAGCGCAAGCGATATTTTGTATTAAAATTTGACTTAAATCGTTTTCATGATACTTCAGGTATTATGCCTCAGTTGAAATCATCTATTTTGCAGGCAGCCAATGACCCGAAAGCATTTATACATTTTCCGATAGACAGTATGGTAGGCTATCCTATTGAATCCTATCTGTATTCCTGTTGCCATGAATTTGAATACAAAAACTACGGTTACAATCTTGCCATGCATGCTTCCCTGACATGTCTTCTGCTTGCTATGGTGCGCATATGGAAGGACAATGGCTATACACCGCCCATGATGGCTACGCAGCCAGAGGACGACTCTATTGAAACTATTACAGAATATATTGATGCCCATTCCAATCAGCCGCTTAAAGTAGAAGACCTGGCATCTCTATGCAACATGAGCTATTCCTTCTTTGCCAAAAAGTTCCGCCAGCTCTACGGTCGTTCCTGTAAAGAATATATTGAATATATCCGCGTGACAAAAGCGGAAGATCTGCTGCTGTTCTCAGATTACGACCTGACCTATATCAGTCAGGAAACAGGATTCTCTGATTGCAGCCATATGATCAAGACCTTCCGCAAATACAAGAACATCACACCCAAGCAGTATCGGTTACAGAATACCAAAGCGTTACATTAGTCCTCTTGCCACATCAAAGCGCATTTCACAGCTTTATCCCAGCCGTGAAGGCGCTTTTTGCGACTCTCTTCCTCCATGGATGGCACAAATCGTCTGGATAACTGCCAGTTCTCCCTAATCTCGTCTCTGTCTTTCCAATACCCTACCGCAAGTCCTGCCAGATAGGCTGCTCCAAGTGCTGTTGTTTCAATACAACAGGGTCTCAGTACATCGCCTTTTAAAATATCCGCCTGGAACTGCATCAGGAAGTCATTGGCACTGGCTCCACCATCTACCTGTAGCTTCTTGATTGTGACACCTGTGTCATGTTCCATAGCACGAAGTACACTGTGTGTCTGGTATGCAATAGATTCCAGAGTTGCCCTGATAAAATGCTCTTTACTGCATCCTCTGGTGATTCCTACTACCATACCTCTACAATACTGATTCCAGTAAGGTGCTCCCAAGCCAGTAAAAGCCGGCACAACATATACGCCATTGGTATCTTCCACAGCTTCTGCATATTCCTCTGACTGGGAAGAGCTCTTTAACATACGCATCTCATCACGCAGCCACTGAATTGCTG
Organism: Agathobacter sp.; assembly: GCA_963596435.1. Lineage (GTDB taxonomy): Bacteria > Bacillota > Clostridia > Lachnospirales > Lachnospiraceae > COE1. The sequence goes on along the minus strand of CAVBMG010000062.1, from coordinate 11,399 downwards.
CACCTGCCACAAATACGCTGCCCTCCAGCGCATATTCCAGTTCATCCTTATCGCTGGCTGCAATCGTTGTCAGAAGACCGTGCTCAGAAGTAATTGCCCTGTGCCCTGTATTCATAAGCAGAAAACAGCCTGTTCCATATGTATTCTTTACATCACCTTCATCAAAACAGCATTGTCCAAATAAAGCTGCCTGTTGATCTCCTGCTGCTCCGGCAATCTTAATCTCTCCACCCAGAAGACCATCATCTGTCATACCATACACGCAGCTGGAAGGCTTCACCTGAGCCAGCATACTACGGGGAATCCGTAACTTCTGCAATAATTCCTCGTCCCAGCATTTCTCATGAATATTAAAAAGCATTGTTCTGGAAGCATTGGTATAATCTGTTACAAAGATTCTGCCCTTTGTAAGATTCCAGATCAGCCAGGTATCCACGGTTCCAAAGAGTAATTCACCTGCCTCTGCACGTTCTCTGGCGCCTTCCACATTATCCAGAATCCATGCCAGCTTCGTTCCACTGAAATACGCATCCGGTACCAGTCCGGTCTTGGCTCTGATCACATCTCCAAAGCCATCCTTGACCAGTTCCTCTACCATATCTGCTGTCCTGTGGCACTGCCAGCAGATTGCATTATATACCGGCAATCCTGTGTTTTTATCCCACACAATAGTCGTTTCACGCTGATTGGTAATTCCAAGTGCTGCAATATCAGAAGCGTCTGCCCCCACCTTCGCCATTGCTTCTGTCGCTACTGCAAGCTGAGATGACCAGATTTCCATGGGATTATGTTCCACCCAGCCCGCTTTTGGATAGATCTGTTCAAACTCCTTTTGCGCCATGCTGATGATATTGCCTCTTTTATCAAAAAGGATGCAGCGGGAGCTGGTTGTTCCCTGATCCAGAGCCATAATATATTGTTGTTTCTCCATACCCTTAACCCTCCGTTATTTCATACCTGTGTCGCCAGATTACTCTGCCGGGATCTCCTTTGTTGCAATGACCGACACCCCCGTATCGGCAATATTGCTTACAATGACATCCCCTTCCTGCACAGGTGCCTTAACTCTTATTGTAGCCAATTCCTGCATACAGTCAAATATTTTATTCTTCGGGATATCCTGTGCGGTCTTTACAGATACCACAGGCAAGATGCCGCCCAGCACTCTTACAGTACTGGTCACTGTTCGCCTTGGATCTGTTACTTCCTTTCTGGCATAGCGGTCGCCATTTGGACAGGTGTTTCCGGTCACAGATACTACTTCTGTGCCTTTCATTTCTACTGTAAGTGGACAGCCCAGTGGACAGCCGATACAGATTAATTCTCTGGTCTCTATTTCTGACATATGTGTCACATCTCCTTTTATTCTTCAACAGTGATTCTGATTTTTGCTACATCTGTTCCATCCTTTTTTACCATGTCTTTATTCATAAGGATGATATTCTCCATCTCACCGGGAGCCATTGTCTTCTTCGGCAGGGAACGTAACAACTGGTCATCTGCATAGATGCAGACTTTCACGTTTCTGTATTCTCTTCCTACACGGAAACGTACTGTCTGGGTATTCTTCATATGAGACAGACGGATTGTAGATGGAACGGTATATCTCACACCATTTTCAGGAATGATCTGTACTATGTTCTCTTTTGATAAGTCTGTTTTAGTGTCTTTTAAATATTCGGCAGCCCTTGCGCCCGCTTCCTTTGCCTCACCTGATACATAGTCCACCAGATCATGCACATGCAGAACATTACCACAGGCAAAGACACCTTCTACATTAGTCTCCAGACTCTCATTTACCACCGGACCTCCTGTAACAGCGCTTAATTCCACACCACATCCTGCTGACAGTTCATTTTCCGGTATTAAACCACAGGATAACAGCAATGTATCACATGGATACGTAATTTCTGTACCCGGTATTGGCTTGCCTTTTGTATCTACCTTGGCGATCGTAACACCTTCCACTCTGTCTTTACCCTGAATATCAACTACAGTATGACTCAACAGCAAAGGAATATCATAATCCTGCAGACACTGTACGATATTTCTCTTCAATCCACCAGAATAAGGCATCAGCTCTGCCACTGCCTGTACATGAGCGCCTTCCAGTGTCATACGTCTTGCCATGATCAGACCTATATCACCACTTCCCAGTATTACCACTTCTTTACCCGGCATTTTACCCTCTATATTGACATAGTACTGGGCTGTTCCAGCTGAATAGATTCCCGCCGGACGATACCCTGGAATGTTCAGTGCTCCCCTTGGTCTTTCCCTGCATCCCATAGCAAGAATTACTGCCTTAGCCTGAATGAGCAGCATACCATCTTCCTTATTCATTGCTATGATTTCCTTGTTATAGCCATTCTGCCTGTCATTGCTTCTAAGGCTCATGACCATCGTATGCAGCTTGTATGGAATCTGCTTTTCCTCTACCTGTCTGCGATAACGACCGGCATATTCGGGACCTGTAAGCTCCTCTTTAAAGGTATGCAGTCCAAAACCGTTATGAATACACTGGTTCAGAATGCCTCCAAGCTGTGCATCTCTCTCTAATATCAGGATATCCTCAGGTGCTACTCCCTGCTCCAGTGCCCCAAGAGCTGCTGCCATGCCCGCAGGACCTCCGCCAATGATTACAATTTCTTTTTCTATATTCATAATGAAACCTTGCCTTTCCATAACCTTCAGACTTTCAGTAACTTCTACTTCGTATCTCCATAAAGCATCACACTATCCTGGTCGGATTTACGTATCTCTTCCATGGGAACACCCAGTTCTCTTGCAAGAATCGCCACTACCTTAGGGGAACAGAAGCCTCCCTGGCAGCGTCCCATACCGGCTCTTGTCCTGCGTTTAACTCCATCTACTGTCGTGGCTCCCACAGGACGGTGAATGGCATCCAGAATCTCTCCCTCTGAAATGCTCTCACAACGGCATATCATATTGGCATAAGCAGGATTTTGTGCAATCAGCTTCTGCTTTTCCTCAAAATCAGCCTGCTCCATATGCACGATTCCCTGCCTGGTTTCCTTAAAATCTTTCTTATCCGGCAGAGCCTGTATCTCATTTACCAGCTGCGCTACATACTCTCCAATTGCCGGTGCACTGGTAAGTCCCGGAGATTCAATCCCTGCCACATCAATAAAGCCTGCATAGCCTTTTGACTCTTCTATCACAAAATCATCACTCTCATGATGTGCTCTGATTCCAGCAAAAGACGTTATGATCTGTTTAGCCGGCGGTAACTTCTTTACACTGATAGAAGCCTTCTCCATGACTGTTTCCAAGCCTTCTCCTGTCGTGTTGACACCGTTCTTATCTGGAATATCCACAGCAGTCGGACCAATCAGCAGATTGCCATGTACAGTAGGTGTGACCAGAATGCCCTTACCATATTTGCCCGGTAACTGAAATATCGTCTTATCTACCAGGACCCCTGCTTTCTTATCATAGAGACAATACTCACCCTTTCTGGCAATCAGGTGCATTTCCTCATGTCCCTCTTTTACAGGCAGCATATTGTGGATTTCATCTGCATGAACACCCGCCGCATTGATTATAATGGATGCCTCATATACATTCTCATCTGCTGTATGCACACGATAGCCTTTTTCTATTGCTTCAATGGCTGTTACTTTCTGATTTCTCTGGAAAAGGACACCATTCTCTGCTGCATTTTCTGCCATGGCAATCGTCAGACCAAAAGGACAAACAATACCACCTGTAGGTGCATACAGCGCAGCCACTGCATTGTCTGTCAGATTGGGTTCCATTTTCCGAAGTTCTTCCTGCGTTAATATCTGAAGCCCCTGCACACCATTCTGTATACCTCTCTCATACAATTCCTGCAGCTTTCCTTTATTTTCTTCTTCAAAGCACAATATCAGCGAGCCATTCTGACGATAAGAAAATTGCAGCTTCTGTGCCAGCTCACTCATCATCTGATTACCTCTTACATTTAATTTTGCCTTTAGACTTCCCGGCATGGCATCATGTCCCGCATGAACAATACCACTGTTTGCCTTACTCGTTCCCTCACAGATATCACTGGACGCTTCCAGTACAAGAATCTGCCTCTCCTTCCTGGCAAGCTCTCTGGCGATACTGCATCCTGTTACACCAGCACCGATAATGATTACATCATACATATCTATATCCTCCTCTTCTTATTTAATTTAAGCAACTATTCAGAACCCCATGCGCAAAATCGCTGTTTCACAGCTTTACTTTTGCTTATGTGGTTACTTCGCCATATAAATTATGCTAAATATGTTTGCAAGCAATCATATTTACCCTAATTTGCATGGCTCTGAATAGTTACAAAAAAGCCAAGCAAAAAGAACCCTCCACAGGTATCCTTATGCTTGACTCCAAATCTCATGCATTACACTATTTCATTAAGTTAAGTATACTTCAAACCTTATCCACAGTCAATCCATTCCGCACCTGTTTTAACAGGTTTCCGAACATATCCTGTCCTATCTTGGCCATCTGCCTTTCTTATCCATTAGAGGCCCAAATGCCTGATGTGGTTCACTTTGATACCAATATGCTACACTTGCAACATCATCCTGTCTTTCAAATAATCCTTTATAGCATACACCTATTTGTTGTATTGTCACTTTCAGATCCTCTTCAAAGCAGATTGGATCCATCATATGCCACCGGTAAAAACCTCTCATTGGCGGGCAGTCATCATTGTGGTATGGATTATGTATAAGCTCATCATGTGCAGAATAATATGGGTATCCCAGAAATGGAGAATTATAGGTCTGCTCTACTGTCTTGCCGTCTTCCTGATGTGCAAAACTCCAGGAACCACCAAAATAGTCCTCTGTTCCGGTACCACATATGGTAGGGTATTCCTTATCACCATCAATATAAAACTTTACTTCGCCTTCTCCCCACCAGTATCTTTCCAGTGTTGTCAGGGCAAGATATGTACCAATATAATGTCCTTTACCTTTTACATTGTCCAGAATAACATAATCCTTTGCTATTTCTGTCATTCTTTGACGTCTCCATTGCGCATGGAAATAGGCTGTATCCTGTGGCAGCTCATCATACAGGCAGTAGTCTATCTGATAAAAGAATGCCGGTATTGAGTTATCATGCTGGTTTTCCAATGTAATTCTCGCTTTTCTGCGGAATGGCATCTGGAAGTAACTGTTAAAACCTCTATTCGGTATTACTGAAACCGGCATGGATGTGACAAGGCATTCTCTTGCAAATCCACAGCAGAAGAAATCTCCCAAGGGACTTTCAACAGAAGGGACTTCCTCATCATCCCAGTACATACGAAGCACCAGATCCCGAAGCACATAACAATCTGCATCAGAGGTTTTATTATCAACCGTGATCCATATATGCTGAATAACTCCTGGACCCTCCATTTCTGCCAGAACCACCGTTTCTCCCGGCATAATATTATTTAAACATGGGCTTCCCTTTCTTGAAGGTCCAAGGTTACTTGCAGATACTCCCCCTCTTCCTTTTTCTCCCGTTGGATTTTCTGCGTTGATAGCTCTTGATCTCCCATTTCTCAGTCTGAAAATATCTGACATTCCTGCAGTAAATATATTGTCCCCCATAACTCAGTTCTCCCTTCTGTTGTTTTACACCGCCTGCCATAACACCTTCCATGAACTGTTTCTCAAAAAGCAGGTAACTTGGATATAGTGAATAAATGCAAAGCAATAGCATTAAATAATAATAGCAGTTACTAATGTCAGTGTCTACCTAAGAATTGCTCCAATATACATAAACGTAAAGGCATATCATCAGTCCATATAAGCGCCCTTCATTGAACTTACTGCATGCTGCGCATATAATTTTAAGAGCCCATGCTTATATTTACTCTCAAAGCCTTTCCAATCAGCCTTTCTTTCTTTGAGAACAGCATCAACTTCCTGCGGTGTTTTCCTTTCCCCTTTTATACCGATGACTGCAATGCTTCTATTCTCTATATCAAGCTCTATCAGATCGCCCTCTTCAACAAATGCAATTGGACCTCCTGACGCAGCTTCCCTTATGTTCTGCTATCTACATTTATTTTACCTTTAAAATTCAAATTTTTGTATGAAATTTTTATTTTTCCGGATTCGATTCTCCATTCAACATAAATTTCTCCCCTTGGAGTAACAACCGTTCCCTTAGCCCAATCCAAAAATCCAGGTATTGGATAAATATCCGCTTCTTCAAAACCAGGTTTCGTTGGTCTGATTCCTAATATAACTGCGGGTATTTCATATAAAGCCGTTGCTCCCCATGCATGGCAATCACTTCTTCCTTCTCCCGGACTTTCCACACAAGTAGTCATATGCTCTGAAAGCATTTTCATCCATGGTCTCCACAAATCTCTAGTCCTTTCATCATATAACCCTGACATTTCTATCGCCCGGAATAAGTACCAGGACATTGCAACCGAACATTCTGCAAGACTTTTATTTTCTAAAGTCCTTTTTATTAACTCCGTCGCATACTGTCCTTCTGCCAATCCTGTCAAAACGGCAAACACCTGAGTATGTTGACTATAATCTTTCTTATAACCAGGTCCATCTTCAAAAAATCCTGTTTCCTCATCCCAACAATTTTGCCTGATTATTTTTTTTAGATTGTCAGCTGTCTCCCGGAAATAATTTCCTGATTCTATTTTTCCCAGATAATCAGCAATATAAGACATTTTTTGCAATGCTAACACATAAAGAAGATTTTCCATCGTAAGAGGTCCATCTATAATCGCATTAGGTACTCCCCATTTCCATTTCTGCGTCCAATCAATAAATGACCAATACTTATGTTCACCATTGTATCCACCAATTTTTCCTATAAGACCACTATCTGCTCTTTTATCTTCAAAAAACTCTAGGATTTTTTCTGCTCCAAGAAAATAATGGGTAAGGAATTTCTTATCTCCATAGTACATCATATGATCATAAAGCATAAATATATAGTACAATGAAAATCCAGGAATTAAATTTGTACCGGAAGACGGATAGCAGCAATTGACTAATCCGTCTGGTCGCAGTGATCGATAAAAATCATCTATACATGCCCTTGCTAAACGATCGTCCCCACTTACATAATATGTAAACAAAATTTGTATTCTGGTATCCATTGCATATTGTAACTGCTCGTAATATGGACAATCTTCATAAGTTTCATGCATACAACGTTTTAATGTCCTTAAACTAATGTCCCAAATCCTATTTAATTGTGTATCCGATGTTTCTACATAGGTTTTTACTTGTAGGGGATATCCTGTTTCCTTATATACAAAAGACTGTAATCGTAATGGTTCATCTCCTACCAATATAGTCAGTTTTAAAAATCGAAAAGTTTTAAAAAGAAAAGGACTATACATTTCCGTTGATTTCTCACATCCTGTTCCTGCAGCAATGTAACAATCTTCATATCCTATTAATCTACCGTTTTTTTCATCTTCTCTGTCTCTTTTTACAAATGAACCATTTTCTTTTTGTACCCAATAAGACTCCGCAACAAGAAATCTGAATTCCGTATGTTTACCTCCTACAAAAGATAACATTGGAAATCCAGTCGTCAGCTCCTGTGCATCAAGTTCCACAATATGGCAACTCCCGGCTTCCAATTCCAACTCCTTATTTCCATTCAACCATTCCTTCCAATCCTCCGCCTTTATCTGTGATTGACGAAGACACTTCAATTGAAAATTTTTTTCTTCTTTATAAAGGAATGGAATTGGTCTTGGTTTCAAATTTCTTGGACTTCTCCCTCTTTGTACCTCACCACTCTTATAAGCATATGCTGATGTCCATTGGCTGTCGTCATATTCCTTGGTTTCCCATCCATGATCCAACAGAAGACCATTCACAATTTCTTTATTCCAAAGATATCTGCTCGTATCAGATTCCGGCATAATCTGTACTCCACAACACTGCTTAACTTTCCATCGTTCATCAGTTGAAATGCCATATTTATCCTTTGTTTCTTTTAAATAAAAAAAAGGGATTTCTGTTCGAATCATTGATAGATTTCCTTGTCCACTTGCTGTTGGATAGCGAAGAACCTTTGCAGCCAGTACATTTTTTCCCAAAATCAAATAATCTCTTAAATCTACCGAATCATAATACCAGACATACCCATCTCCTTTTCTAGGGCCAAAACATACCTCTCTTCCGTTGACCATCAGAGAGTATCTTGTATCTGCTGTGACTTCTACTATCATATCATCGGGCAGCTCTTCTAATAAAAATTCTCGTCGGAATTGCGCAATTATAGTTTTATTATTACAAAAAGCATCATCATTTTTCAGCCAAATGTAATTTGTTTTTTCAGCCCATGGATTATCCATTGTACTTTCTCCCCTCAATTAATAATTTTTTCCAACCACATAAAAAGGGCATCCCAATCTTCTGTTTCTATTCCGTGTTCTCCCTCTCTAAGATAGTATCCTGTGTTTTTTTCATCCAATAGCATACCTGCTGGAGGCCAGATCCATGTTCCAATTCCATATTCCCCATAATATTCATATGCCGGTGAAGCATAGACAAGCCCCAGGAATTCCGCATAAGGATCAGAGTAGCAGTCTTTTGTACTGCTGGTAATAAATAATTTTCTCGGTGCTATGGAAGCTAACAGAAAATGTTGGTCGAACATCATATTTTCTTCATTTTGAACATATGGCCTTATATTTGAAGATAACCAATGAGGAAAATTTTGAACCATATCTTTTAGATGTTCATCTCTTTTTCCCCTATTAATTGCGGCTCCTCCACAACCGGAGTTAAAACTAACTGTCACTGCAATCCACTCATACCGTGCTCCACACCATAAAGCAGCCTTTCCAAACCTGGAGCAGCCAGCTACTATTACTCTGCTTCCATCTACATCTGTCCTCTTCCTAATTACCTCTCCTGCAATTTTCAATCCCAAAGCCCAGCAGGCTAAGGCACCAACCTCCTGTTCTTTCTTTCCCTTTTGAATTATAGCTCCTAATTTATTCGGAAAACAGGCTTTATCATCTGTCTCTATTTCATCAGCAATACAAACTACGACTGCGTAACCGTTGTCAAGATATTTTTCAGCCGGCATTCCTCTGTCTCCGGGTTTGGGCCATAAATCATCTTGTTTTTTATTTGTTAAGTATATAACAACCGGCATTTTTAAACTGTACTTTATTTTTTTCCAATGCTGTATTTTAAACTTTGTCTCCCCATATTGTCCATTTACCGTTATATAATAGGTGGTTACTTCTTTATCCTGACACCTTTTTACGTCCTCTGTTACATCCCAATACAGGTCTTGTTCCGGAATCTTCCCATAAACATTTTTTTCAAAAAAATTTATGATCTTTGGTCTTTCATCCGCCCAATTTCTAAGATATTTATCTAATTGCGGAACATTACGGTCATCTCTCATTATTTTCACCCCTTTACAGAACCTATGGTAATACCTTTGGCAAAATATTTCTGAAAAAAGGGATAAAGCACCATAATAGGAAGAATTCCTAATACTGATAATGCCATCCTGATTGAAACACTTGGCAATTTAATATTTTGCATGTTATTCATTACTGCCTGGTTAATTCCACTGTTCAGATATTGAATATCCTGCATGATTTTATTTAAATAATTCTGCAAGCTGTACAAATCTGTTCTGCCTGACAAGTAATACAAACCATTCTGCCAGTCGTTCCAGTAACCTAATGCAACAAAAAGTCCTATAGTAGCCATGATTGGTGTGGATACTGGAAGTACTATCTTGAAATAAATCCTAAATTCTCCTGCTCCATCCATGCGCGCAGCCTCTAATAGTTCTACAGGAACATTTGATACAAAATAATTTTTTATCAAAATAACATTAAAGGCGCTAACCATTAGATTTGGTACAATTAATGCAAAAATACTGTTTTTTATATGAAAGATTCTGGTCCACATCATATAGGAGGGGGTTAATCCGCCACTAAACAGCATTGTAAAAAATATAAAAAAAAGCCAGCCGTTTCTTCCTGGAAGATCCTTTCTCGAAAGCGCATAAGCCAACATAGGAGTGATTAACAGACTACTTACTGTTCCAATTACAGTCACTAGAATACTTATGGCATATGCACGTATCATCTTAGTTCCAGTTGCAAATAAGTATTGATATGCAGCAAAGCTTATTTTTTTAGGGAAAAAACTGTACCCATTCTGAACCAACACATTTTCATCTGTTATAGATGACATTATTAAAAGCAAAAATGGAATCACTGTGGAAATTGCAAGTAAAAATAAAATTAAATTTATGGGAAGCTGACTAAATCTCGCTTTCCATTTATTTCTGTGGTTCTTTCCTGATATCAATATATCATTCATTTTCATTACCTCTTTTCATTACCTATATTTATTTATCCCTATTAGTATAATGCACTCTCAGAATCTATTTTTCTCACCAATCCATTTACTATTATAATCACTACAAATCCAACAATTGATTGAAATACGCCTGCCGCACTGGACATTGCAATGTTATTAAGCTGCATTAATGAACGATATACATAAGTATCTATTGTATTTGTTGTACTATATAAAGCACCGGAATTTAATGGAAGCTGATAAAATAATCCGAAATCAGACCGAAATATATTTCCTACAGACATTAAAACCATAAGAATTATCGTAGTCTTTAACAGCGGTAACGTTATAAGCCTAATCTGCTGTATTCTTTTTGCCCCATCAATTGCAGCAGCTTCATATAATGAACGATCAATACCAAGAATTGCCGAAAAATATACTATGCTTCCGTATCCAATTCCTTTCCATAAATTAGTAATTATCAAAATAAAAGGCCAGTATTTTGGTTCTGAATACCAGCTGATTGGTTCAATTCCCAAAAAAGGTAAAATTGTATTGTTTAAAAAACCATTATCCGCATTTAAAAATGCATATCCAATATATGATACAATTACCATAGAAATCAACTGAGGAAGCAACAGTAATGTCTGATATGTCTTTTTCCAAAATGTACTTACTACCTCATTTAATAAAATCGCAACTGTTACACCGGCAATAGTTCCTAAAATAATAAACGCCAAATTATAAAGAATTGTATTTCTGGTAATTATGTATGCATCTTTTGTAGCAAATAAAAATTTGAAGTTATCAAATCCAATCCAATCTGATGCCAAAATACCTTTTGCATAGTCAATTCTTTTAAAAGCAATAATTATACCAAACATTGGTAGATAATTGTTGATAATAATATAGATAATTCCAGGAAGCATCATAACATATAACGGCCATATCCTCTTCCATACAGAACATAATTTTCTTTTTTTACTCATTGTATCAGATCCTCTCATATGTAAAAAACATCTATTTATCAAATTAATGAATTTTTTTGATATTTTACATATCTACCTCTAAATTAAGTAA
>CAVBMG010000061.1:0-20713 GCA_963596435.1 Agathobacter sp. | reverse complement strand
TGGATAATTCCTTACTGGCTGTAAGGGATATTAACCATAAATATATTGTAGTAGAGAAAGGATTCAAAAATATGACAGATAATGAAATTTTAAAACACATTGACCATACCCAGTTAAAGGCATTTGCCAAATGGGAAGATATCGAGAAATTATGTGATGAAGCAGTAGAATATCAGACAGCTTCCGTATGTATTCCTCCTGCTTATATTAAGCGTGTACATGACAAGTATCAGGATAAGATCAACATTTGTACAGTAGTTGGTTTCCCTCTTGGCTACAGCGTAACATCTGCTAAGGTTGCAGAAGTTGAGCAGGCTCTGAAGGATGGCTGCAATGAGATTGATATGGTAGTGAATATCTCTGATGTAAAGAACGGAGATTATGACAAGGTAGAGGAAGAAATCAGAACTTTAAAAAAGGCATGCGGCAATCACATTCTCAAGGTTATTATTGAGACATGTTATCTGACAGAGGATGAGAAGATTGCTATGTGCAAGGCTGTAACAAATGCAGGTGCTGATTATATCAAGACTTCTACAGGATTTGGTACAGGCGGAGCTACGATTGAAGATATCAGACTGTTCAAAGAGCACATTGGACCGAATGTGAAGATGAAGGCAGCAGGTGGTGTGAAGTCCAAGGATGATCTGATCATGTTCTTAGAAGCCGGATGCGACAGAATCGGAACTTCTTCTGCTGTAGGACTTTTAAAGGGTGAGCAGGCTAAAGGTTATTAATTGAGACAAAGAAGGCATAAAGATGAGTATTTATAAGACAAGAATTGAGCAGATGAAAGAACTGCTGGCTAAGGAAGGAATTGATTTCTATCTCGTTCCTACAGCAGATTTTCATAATTCAGAGTATGTAAATGATTATTTTAAAGTTAGAAAGTTCTTATCAGGGTTTACAGGTTCTAACGGAACTCTGGTAATCAGCCAGAAAGAGACAGGTCTTTGGACAGACGGAAGATATTTCGTACAGGCTGAGAAAGAGCTGGCAGGTTCAGGTATTGTACTGTACCGTATGGCAGAAGAAGGTGTTCCTACCATTGAAGAATACCTTGACCAGAATGTAACAGAAGGTCAGACAATCGGTTTTGATGGACGAGTTGTAGATGCAACTTTTGGTAAGAAGCTGGAGACTATGCTGGCTGACAGACATGTTAAGTTCGCTTATGAAAAAGATGTTGCAGATACATTATGGACAGACAGACCGGCAATGCCTGCAACCAAAGTATGGGCAGTACCTGAGAATATTACAGGCAAGACTGCACAGGAGAAGTTATTACAGGTTCGTGTCGAAATGAAGAAAGAGAAGGTAGCACATCTTCTTATCTCCAAGCTGGACGATATCATGTGGCTTTACAATATTCGTGCCAATGATGTGGACTGCAATCCTGTAGCATTATCCTATACTTTCATTTCTGAGAATGAGGCAGTACTTTTCATTCAGAAGGAAGCATTAACAGACGAAGTAAAACAGTATTTTAATAAATATGGCATTGTTTGCAAGGATTATACAGAGATTGTATCTTATATCAAGGAAGTAAAGCTTGCAGGTAAAGTAGGAATCTCTTTCCACGAAGTAAACTACCTGTTCTATAAATTGTTAGGACAGCGTGGAGAACTCAAAGATATGGAGAATCCGACCACTCTGTTCAAGGCTGTAAAGAATTCTGTAGAACTGGAGAATTTAAGAAAGTATTATCTCCTGGACAGCGTGAAGCTGACAAAGTTCCTGTTCTGGATGAAGCAGAATGTCGGCAAGATTCCTATGGATGAATACAGTGTTGCCATGAAGCTTGACAGCATGAGAGCAGAAATAGACGGATTCTTTGAATTGTCTTTCCCTACCATCAGTGCATACAAGGAAAATGCAGCAATGATGCATTATAGCGCAACTGAGACTGACAAGAAGAATATCGAGGCAGAAGGTCTGTATCTGGTAGACTCAGGCGGACAGTATGTTGGTGGTACTACAGATGTAACCAGAACGATTGCATTAGGACCTGTAACTGATACCATGAAGAAGCATTTCTCCAAAACTGCTTGTGGTATGCTTCGTCTGGCTGACACGAAATTCTTATATGGTTGTACAGGCAAGAATGTGGATATTATGGCTCGTGAGCCATTGTGGGAGTGCTACATTGATTATAAATGTGGAACAGGTCATGGAATCGGCTACATTTTAAATGTACATGAAGGACCACAGAATATCAGATGGCGCTTCAATCCAGGTGTAAAAGAAGCTGTTCTGGAAGAGGGTATGATCGTATCTGATGAACCTGGCGTATATATCGAAGGCAGCCATGGTATCAGAATCGAGAACATTCTTGAAATTGTAAAAGAAGAGAAGAATGGTGATGGTCAGTTTATGGCATTCAGACATCTGACCTATGTGCCAATTGATCTGGATGTAATTGATACACAGTATATGGAGCCATCTGATGTGCGTAAATTAAATGCATATCATGCAGAGGTATACAAGAGATTGTCTCCTTATTTCGAGGGAGAAGAACTTGAAATGCTCAAGAAGGCTACAAGAGCGGTTTAGATTTATATAGTAATAGTGACGGCGATGAAGTTCGCCAGCTTATAGGTTAGGTCAAGAAAACACAAACATTTCATAAAGGAGTGTGGCTTCATATGAAATGATTGTGTTTTCTTGCGTTTTATTTATCTTAAAGAAATCTTAAAGATTTACCAACTTTAATGTTCATAAATTTTCCAGTACACTAATGATAGATTATAAAGAGCGCGCAATTTAATCAGGGGGAAATGTGAAAAATCCATATACGGAAGATTTTTCACACGGCAAATTTGTGCTTGGCACAAATTCGCAGATGCTTGAAAGGCAAGGGTGAGTGATATGTATAACATACTGGTATGTGATGATGAAAAGGATATTGTATCAGCATTGAAAATATATCTGATGGCAGAGGGTTATCAGGTATATGAGGCGGGCAATGGACGGGAGGCACTGGAATGTCTGGCAAAAGAGGATATTCATCTGGTGCTGATGGACATTATGATGCCTGAGATGGATGGAATCACGGCAATGGTTAAGATACGTGAGCAGAGTAATGTTCCTGTTATTCTGCTGACTGCCAAAAGTGAGGACACAGATAAGATTCTGGGGCTGAATATCGGAGCGGATGATTATGTGACGAAGCCTTTTAATCCGGTGGAGTTACAGGCAAGAGTAAAATCACAGCTTAGACGGTATATGCAGCTTGGCGGCGGCAGTGTCAGAAAGGAAGTGCTGACTATGGGCGGTATTGAACTGGATGACCGCACCAAGGAGGTAACACTGGATGGTGATAAAGTATCTTTGACCAGAACAGAGTATGATATCCTGAAAATGCTGATGGAGAATCCAGGTAAAGTCTTTTCCCCAACGCAGATCTACACACAGGTATGGAAGGACAATCCATACGGCGCTGAGAATACAGTTGCCGTACATATCAGACATCTGCGTGAAAAGATAGAGTACAACCCGGCAGAGCCCCGCTACCTGAAAGCAGTGTGGGGACGCGGCTACAAGATGGGAGACTAGATGCGATTTTGCGAATGGGGTTCTGATTAGTCTAAAAAAAGTAATAGGATGGTGTGGAAAATTTATGAATAGGATAAAAGGTTCTTTCATTGCCAAAATAGTGGCATGGGTGATCTTAGTAGTTAGTACATGTATGCTTATCCTCAGTGTCGTTGGAATGTTCTGGATGGAGGGTAATGGCTTTTTCAGTGAAAAATATGATGATATCCGCAAGAATATGCATGAGGATGTAAGCGAACAATATTCTGCGTTAGTAATAACAAACTACCAAAACGGTAAGAGTGATGCTACGAAGGAATTCTTTGCGGATAAGAGTTTCCGCTACGAAATCATAGAGGATAATAAAGAGAAAAATATTTATAAAGAGCGGAACTTTACAAAGGATGTGAATGAGAATGATTTGTATTATTCACAGTGGTCATTAGGTGAGGGCACTTATATCGAGCTCGTAGATAATGGTCTGCTTGGCAGCTACCACTATTATATGAATGGTAATGCTCAGAATACCTATTATGCAGACAGAATCTGTTATGATACCAGAGGCGGTATTTTCTATTATCGTGCAGATGGTAAATATTATCCGGCGGATGTAGTCAGTATCTATGTGACTACCACTTTGGCAGATGGTTCTACAGAAGCTTTTGTATTGGATTTTACCTATGATATGGACTCTGGTAAATACATAAGTAATGCTAAAGATATGTACGAAGATGTATATTATAATACATCTAATGCGATTTCAGACTATGAAACAGCAGTGACCTATGAAGAAGGTGATACATCAGAGGAAGCCTCCTCCTTACAGGTCACATCTGAGACACCGTATGCAACCGAAAACTCAGATGATGACGGGACGCGGTGGGCTGAATTGCAGTATGATGATGCAGCCTGGAATATTCTCAATTGGAATAAGGAACTGACCTTTAATCAACTGGACAACACAGGACTTTCTTATGATAAATGGCAATCCATACAATTCAGTGATGTCAGAGAACTGCAAGGTTCCGACCTTACATTGATTGATTCAGGCAAAATATCCAAAAGTCTGTTCGTGAAGGATGCGGAGACTTATCTTGATAATAATTATACGTTGCATGTTTATGGGAAGAGGACTACTTACTGGGTGGCATCCTATGTAGATGAAGAGGTATTAGCGCAGGAGAAGCTGGCGTTTGAAGAGAGTATTGCGGGGAAGGATTTTACAGACAAACTGTTTACGATCCTGACAGACCGGGAAACCGATAAATATGTGCTGTATGATGTCTTGTTGGAAATGACATATGCCCAAAAAGACCGGATATTTGCGCAGATGATCTGTATGTTTGTGTTGGCATTAGGCAGCTTCGTGTTCCTGATGTGTGGAGCAGGGCATAGACGCGATCGGGAAGAGATTGTCCTTACCTTTGCAGATAAAGTACCTTTGGACATTGCATTTGTAGTCATGGCAATAGTTATTACCTGTGCACTTGGAATGATGAGTGTATTTGCCAGATCGTTATCTGTTGTTCCGGCGGTGTATCTGTCAGTATTTGCAGGAATTATTGCATTTTGCGTGTTCATTGTATTTATGTTAAGTTTTTCTGTACGTGTCAAGTGTGGAAAATGGTGGAAAAATACCATTCTGTACAGAATCTGTCATCTCATGAAAAAGATGATCGAAGGTATAATACATCATATCGGATTGTGGGCAAAGGCAGTAATAATCTTTGGCGGCTGGACACTGATTGAATTATTCCTTATGGTCGGATTGCAGGATTATGATTCAGTAATGGTTATTTTCCTGCTGGGTAAATTAGTGGAAGCAGCAGTATTGTTGATCGTAGTGATGCAGCTTTATAAATTACAGGTAGGCAGCAGGCAGCTGGCGCAGGGGGATTTTACTCAAAAGATTGATACGCGAAAAATGTTCTGGGAGTTTAAGAAGCATGCTGAGAATCTCAACAGTGTAGGAGAAGGAATGACCAAGGCTGTGAATGAGAGGATGAAGAGCGAACGCTTCAAAACAGAACTGATCACAAACGTATCACATGATATCAAGACTCCCCTTACATCCATTATCAACTATGTCGATCTGCTGGAAAAGACGGAAATACAGGATGAAACACAAAAGGAATATCTGGATGTACTGAAAAGGCAGTCAGCGCGTTTAAAGAAGCTGATTGAGGATTTGATAGAGGCATCCAAGGCTTCTACTGGTAATTTGCCAGTCAACAGAGAGGATTTGGAGGCAGATGTATTTCTGACGCAGATAGCAGGTGAATTTGAGGAAAAGCTGGCAGCAAGTGGGCTGGAGCTGATTCTGAATAAACCGGAAGGAACAGTGCATGTCAGTGCAGATGGCAGACATTTATGGAGAGTTGTGGATAACTTAATGAATAATATCTGTAAATATGCACTGCCTAATTCCCGTGTATATGTGAATCTGGAAGAAACAGAAGATGAAGTGACAATGACCTTCCGCAATATTTCCAGGTATTCCCTCAATATCACCAGTGATGAACTGATGGAGCGTCTCGTCAGGGGCGACAGCTCCAGAAATACCGAAGGCAATGGTCTTGGGTTGTCCATTGCAGGCAGTCTGATGGAGTTAATGAAAGGGCAGTTGGAATTGTATGTAGATGGAGATTTATTCAAGGTGGTATTAAGATTTCCTAGAACAGAAGCATAGAAAATAAAGAAACAGGAGAGGTGTCTGCACATGCTCTCCTGTTTTTGCGTCATTGTATTTCTATTCTTCACATGGTAAAATATTTTGACAGGTGTTTGCAAATGGAATGTTTCAAGTACATAAGGAGGAGAGTGTAGTGGATATTTCAATTATAGGCGGTTCAGATGGACCTACTTCTATTTTTCTGGCGGGGAAGGTTGGCTTTTCCTGGATCAATACATTTGGACTGGTTATTGTTGTTTTACTGTTGATACCCAATATCATATATGCATTCAAATTCCGTGGTGTGGAGAATCAATGCAGAAGCAGCGCAATGAATAAGCTGGAGCAGATTGGAAGATATGGCTGTATGTTCCTGATGATATTTAATATCGGCATATTGGAATTCAGCTTCTCATCCATAGGCATGTTTCTATTCTATACGGTAGGAAATGTTGTGCTATTGATAGTATACTGGATTATCTGGATGCTCTTTTTTCAGAAACAGGATAACTGGAAGCGCATGGCGTTAGCAATAATTCCTACAGTATTATTCCTGCTGTCTGGAATAGCATTACGACATATCTTGCTTATCATTATGGCAGTGATATTTGGAATAGGGCATATTTATGTGACAAAAGCCAACATGACTACAGAAGAGCAGATGGATTAGGAGATGCAGATGAAGAAGATGATGATGATATTCTTTTCAATCTTTGCAGCAGCAGGGATTGTGATGATTGTAGGAAGCTTTGTTTTATTACATGCGATGAATCAGTTTGAAGAGAATGCAGATGAAGTACCGGGAGTTATCACAGATATTAAGGAGCATTACGATTCTGATGATAAGGTCAGCCATGATGTGTATGTGAAGTTCTGGTATGATGGTGAGAAGTATGAAGGCAGAAGAATCAGCAGTTACAGCTCGGATATGTATATTGGTGAAGAAATTACATTACTGTACAACCCTGCTTATCCAACCAGACTGGATGTAAAAGGAACAAAGTACTGGCTGTTTGGAATTTTATGCGGGCTGGGAGTTATTTTCCTGCTTGTGGGCAGTGCTTACCCGGTGATTACGCTTATTAAGAGCATTAAAAAGAAAAATCTGCTTCGCAATGGAATGGCATTGAGTGCAACTGTTGAAGAAATCAGATGGGATACCTCTCTGACAGTGATGGGCAGACATCCTTATGTGATTATCTGTTCTTATCATGATCCGGGTAAAGATGTCACGTATCGCTTTAAGAGTGAGGGGGTATGGACGAACCCGGAAGAAGTCTATCCAGTGGGAAGTTCCATTGAGGTCATGGTAGATGTGAATAATTATAAGAATTATTATGTGAAAGCCCAGGAAAAGATATCTGAGAAAATTGTGGATTATACCTAAATAATTTTGTATAAAAATACAAAAAGTCAAATACTTTATTGACATAACGTGAGAAAGTGATATACTTCATATTAAGTTTTACAGACAAACCGATGAGGAAGAGAAGTAGGCATATGTAACTTTTACAGAGAGCTGCGATTGGTGGAATGCAGTAGAGGGATTATGGTGAATGGACTTTCGAGGCTGACCTGAACTACAGTAGGCGTCAGCGGGATGCGGACCCGTTATCAATCCGACATGTATGATAGTACATGAACAGAGTGGGCTTTTTATAGCCAAATTGAGTGGCAACGCGATAATAAGAATTATTACCGTCTCAAATAGTAGTAATACTGTTTGAGGCGGTTTTTAGTTTGTCTGGGACTAACACAGTTACATATCAATATATCATCAAACAGGAGAGGTAGAAGTTATGAGAAAGAAGTTAGTAGCAATCACATTAGCAGCAATTACAGCAATGAGCATGATGACAGGATGTGGGGCACAGAAGACAGACGGTTATACAATCGGTATTTCACAGTTTGCAGAGCATGGTTCTCTGGACAACTGTAGAGAAGGTTTCCTTGCAGGTCTGGAAGAGGAAGGAATCAAGGAAGGTGAAAATCTGACAGTGATGTATGATAATGCACAGACAGATACAGGTACAGCAAGTACGATTGCGGATAAATATGTATCCAATAAGGTAGATATGATCTGTGCTATTGCAACACCAAGTGCCATGAGTGCATATAATTCCTGTATGAATACAGACATTCCTGTTATCTATACAGCAGTATCCGATCCAGTCAGTGCAGGTCTGGCAAAAGAGGACGGTACATCAGTAGGCAACATCACAGGAACAAGTGATGCACTGGCAGTATCCGAGCAGTTACAGATGATTCGTCAGGTGTTACCGGATGCTACTAAGATCGGTATTCTGTATACAACAAGCGAAGCCAATTCAGTAAGTACAATTGAAGAATACAAGAAATATGCACCTGATTATGGATTTGAAATCGTGGAAAGTGGAATCAATGTGCAGGCTGATGTAGAAATGGCAGCAGTAAATCTTGCAGGTAAGGTTGACTGCATCAACAATCTGACAGATAATACAGTTGTAAATGCATTACAGACTGTAATCAACGCAGCAACTCAGGCTGGTATTCCAGTATTCGGTTCAGAAGTAGAACAGGTCAAGGCAGGTTGTGTAGCTTCCATGGGACTTGAGTACTTTGAACTTGGCAAGCAGACAGGTAAGATGGCAGCAAAGGTATTGAAGGGTGAAGCAAAGGCATCTGATATGAACTATGAAGTAATCTCAGAGCCAAGCTTATATGTAAATACAGCAGCTGCAGAGAAGATTGGTCTTGCTTTACCTGATGGCTTTGCAGATGGAGCATATCAGTCATTTGATGAAATAATTGTAGAATAATTACGAATAAAAATACGTTCGGGGGTAGCATTGTGACACTGGTTTTAAGCGTTTTAGAGCAGGGCATGATATATGCGATCATGGCATTGGGAATTTATATTACATATAAGATATTGGATTTCCCGGATTTGACAGTAGATGGAAGCTTTCCATTAGGAGCAGCACTGACCTGTGCATTGATCACAGGTGGCTGCAATCCGTTCCTGACAATTCTGGTATCTTTTGTGGCAGGTGCTGTAGTAGGCATTCTGACGGGATTGATCCATGTAAAGCTCAAAGTCAGAGATCTGCTGTCTGGTATTATCATGATGACAGCATTATATACGGTCAATCTGCAGATTGCAGGAAGAGCCAATCTTCCTATTTACAATTTTGATACGATATTTGACAATCGTGTCATAAATGCTATTTTTCCTGAATCCATGGGAAGATACCGTACAGTGATCATTATTCTGATCATTACTGTAATTACAAAGCTTTTATTAGACTGGTATATGAATACCAAGTCAGGATTCCTTCTTAGAGCTGTCGGAGATAATGACACAATTGTCACTTCTCTGGGAGTAGATAAAGGGATGGTCAAGATTATAGGGTTATCCATTGCCAATGGACTGGTTGCCATGGGTGGTTGCATTTATGCACAGCAGCAGAGATTCTTTGACATTTCCATGGGAACAGGTACAATGGTAATCGGTCTGGCAAGTGTTATTATCGGAACAAGTCTTTTGAAGAATCTGACTTTCCTGAAAGTAACAACGACAGTTGTGATCGGTTCCATCATTTATAAAGCGTGTGTTGCATTGGCACTCAGTCTTGGTTTCCCATCCAATTATCTCAAGATGATAACAGCAGTGCTGTTCTTAGTAATCCTTGTATTCAGCATGGATAGAAAGAAGAAGGTGAAGAATCGTGCTTGAATTAAAGAATATCAGTAAATATTATAATCCGGGTTCGGTCAATGAAATGTGCCTTTTTCAGGACTTTAACCTGACAATCAGGGATCATGAATTTGTGTCTGTAGTAGGTTCTAATGGCTCTGGTAAAACCTCACTGCTTAATATTATCTGTGGAAGCATTGATGTAGACAGTGGCAATATCATTGTGAATGGAACAGATATTACGGGTAAGAAGGATTTTTTAAGACAGCGTAAGATAGGTCGCGTTTATCAGGACCCGTCCAAGGGAACCTGTCCTTCCATGAACATTCTGGAGAATATGTCTCTGGCAGATAATAAGGGAAAAGGCTATGGACTTACCAAAGGTGTCAACAAAGCCAGAATTGAAGAATACAGAGAGAGTCTCAAACAGCTCAATCTGGGACTGGAAGACAAGCTTTATACCAAAGTTGGCTCCCTGTCTGGAGGACAGAGACAGGCATTGGCTTTATTAATGTCTACAATGACACCGATAGAATTCCTGATTCTCGATGAGCATACGGCAGCATTGGACCCTAAGACAGCAGAGATTATTATGGAGCTTACGGACAAAATCGTGCGTGAGAAGAAGGTTACGACAGTTATGGTAACACATAATCTCCGATATGCGGTAGAATATGGTGACCGCATTCTGATGATGCATCAGGGTAATGCAGTATTGGATAAGGCAGGAGAAGAGAAAAAGGCAATCAATACGGAAGAAATTATGGGTATCTTCAACCGTATCAGTGTAGAATGCGGTAATTAGCAGCTTGAGGCAGGAGAGTGATTGCAAATGATCACATTAAATGACTATTTGTATTCTGGGGACACAGTTCTCAGGATTTTGCAGAAATACATAGCGGATTTAAAAGTAGAAGCAGACAGAAATCGTAATGAAATCGACCAGGTTCATTGCGATTTTCTGGCGCAGATAGAAGGGATGCTGGAGCATAATGAATTCCTGACAGCTCAGTCTCAGAAGATTCGTGATTTCTACAAATATATGGCAAAAGAATATCCATATCTGTCTTTTACTTTCAAGGGAAGAATTAAATCCCTGATTCGGGCAGAGTCGAAGTTTAATGGATATATAGTGGAATATATTTATGATTATTATAAGGAACACCAGACATATCCGGAGTTGGAGGATTTAAAGGAACGTCTGGTATGCTTCCGGGATCTGATTGCGTATCGTATTGTGGTGTCGATTCCACGCTGCCATTTAAAAGAAGGTGCGGACCGTGAAACGGAGGAAATCAAGTATTTGTATGAGATTGCTAATGTTCTTCCCGGTTTTCTGGAAGAGAGAGGATTTGTACCGGAACTTGCCAAGGGTGTGAAAGAGAGTACTTCCCCTTTACTTGATGATTCTGTGAGACCATATTACAGAGACTATATTACGGGAAAATCTTCTGATGGATACCGCTCATTGCATATTACTTTCTATGATAACAGCGCCGGATGCTATGTAGAGATGCAGATTCGTACGAAAGAGATGGATGACGAGGCAGAAATAGGCGCAGCCAATCATATCGCCTATGAGAAAAGACAGCAGAACGAGCGTGCCAGAAGAGATGAAATCCCGGAAGGCGAATGTATCTATTTTGACGAAGCATATGAAAGAGGAATGAAGTTACAGCAGTTGCAGCTGGCAGAACTGGATGTAAATATGTTTGCAGCAATCAATAACAGCCTGATCAACGATGGATGCGGACTGTATCGAGGAAGATTGATCTTACCTTATGAACACTTGTCAAGATTTCAAAATGATCTTATTGATTAGAAATAAGTCAAGTGAAATTTGTGAAAAATATACGTAAAATTTTATTTTCGTCAGTTTGCATGAAAATGATAAAACGCCTCATGTTAGGTTGATATTTTATGTAACAGGGGATATAATAAGGTTAATCTGGAATGTGCGATAACTCTTGTTATTTTGAACCTACATCACTTTAAACGGGATTCCTATTATTACCTGATTGATGTCAAGCCCCCCATTTGGTCAGGGGAAGGCAGAGAGAAAGGTTGCGGTCGCCCACCTAGCAGTTAGCTAGGAGTCAAAATACAGGAGCCGGCATTTTGGGGACAACGAAAGAAAAAAGCAGCCTTTGCGGGCTGCTTTTTTTGCTGGAAGAAAGGCTTGTACATATTTATTTGCTAATAGGGGAGTATTGAAATGACAAAGCGTTTTTATAGCAGATTATTTGTCGTTTTACTTTGGATCACACTGTCTTTGGGAATCTACCAGTGCAGTGTAGAGAATACAGAACAGCAGCCACAGCAGGAAACAGAAGAACCCGGGCAGACAGTACCACTCATAATGGATGATAAGATCAGAGTCCTTATTAAGACAGGAAACTATGAGAATGTATATCATGAGAAGATAGTGGTGAAAGGTCAGAGAGGACTGTACATAGAGACCAAACAGAACCTTCAGGAACTTTCTCCAGACGAGGAATTTACAATCACATCAAATGAATGGAAACAGGGCTCTATTACAATATACCCAAAGGCAGATGGTAGAATTGTGCTTTCTAATGTGGAACGAAAGGAATCCGTTGCCTACAGGGGCAGTATGACTTGTTATGGGACTCAACAGGGACTGGTGATTGTGAATGAATTACCGGTTGAAGAATACCTATATGGTGTAGTTCCAAGTGAAATGCCCTCTTCTTACCCGTTAGAAGCATTGAAGGCTCAGGCAGTCAGTGCCAGAACCTATGCCTTTTATCAGAAGCAGTCCTATGCCTATCCAGAGTGGAGGGCGCATGTAGATGACAGTACTGCCTATCAGGTGTATCAGAATATAGCAGAGCAGGATGCAGTGAATCAGGCTGTCGATGAGACGAAGGGACTGGTTATGACCTACAATGATGATTTAATAGAGAGCTTCTATTATAGTACATCCTGGGGGTACAGTTCTGGATATGATACCTGGCGCGAAGGAGAAAGCAAGGATTATCTGGTAGTAAAAGAACTGAATATAGCTGATCAACTAGGGAATATAAAGGATTCCAAACAGCTATATAACGCAATAGATTTTCAAAATGAGATTGACTGTATGAGTCAAAACTATGCAGAAAAAGAAGAACCGTGGTTTCGATGGAACTATGAGAAAAGCCTAGATATGCAGAACTTTTTACAAAGAGTCTGGAATCTGTACGAGAGCGATTCAGATAAAGTTCAGATAGAATCTGAGAGCAGATCGCCGGAACAGCTTTTAAAAGAAAAAGATATAAGGAGTATTTCAGTAGCCAGACGTTCTGCCAGTGGTATGGTGACCAGACTTGCCATTGATACAGAACATTTTCAAATCATAATTTCGTCACAGCATTGTATCAGAACTGTACTGGCAACACCAGGAGATATTCTTATAAAACAGGATGGTTCTGCATATTCTATGGGAGAACTGCTGCCCAGTGCCTTTTTCTATTTGGAGAGTATCAGTGAAGAGGGCGGCATATCGAAGGTCATAATTCATGGAGGCGGCATGGGACACGGCGTTGGAATGTCCCAGAATGGAGCAAAATGTCTGGCACAGCAAGGATATACTTATGGAGAGATTCTGAAGTACTTTTATCAGGGTATCTGCATAGAAGAATTATCTGATTAAAGAGATTTTGCAATTTTCCCCCTTGACATTCCTGACTGAATTGTCTATCATGACAATATATGAGAAATGCATAGAAGGTGCAAAGTAGAGCTATATTTTCTGCCAGAGAGTGAGGGTCACCGGCTGTAAGCCCTCTAAGTTCAGATATAGTGTTGAATTTCCCACCGGAGCAGCTCTGTTGAAGTAAGTAGTAGACAGAGACGTATGAACACGTTACGTTTTTGTGAGCCATTTTGTGAGAACACAGAATGGGAAACAGGGTGGTACCACGATATATTCGTCCCTTATAGCTTAGGCTATAAGGGATTTTTTATATCTTACAGGATTCCCAGTAATTGTATGGAAGAAGGAGACAGGAAATGAAAGAGAAGTTGGAACAGATTAAAGCGGAAGCAATCCGTCAGATTAATGAGAGTGATGCCCTTGACAGACTCAATGATGTACGTGTTAATTTCCTTGGTAAAAAGGGTGAATTAACAGCAGTATTAAAGAGCATGAAGGATGTAGCACCGGAAGAGAGACCTAAGGTAGGTCAGATGGTGAATGAAGCCAGAGAAGAGATCGAACGCGTTATGGATGAAGCCAAGACAAGAATGGAGCGCAGAATCCGTGAAGCCAAGATGAAGGCAGAAGTCATCGACGTTACACTTCCAGCACAGAAGAATAATGTAGGGCATCGCCATCCTAATACAATCGCTCTTGAAGAAGTAGAAAGAATCTTCATCGGTATGGGTTATGAAGTCGTAGAAGGACCGGAAGTAGAGAAGGATTACTATAACTTTGAAGCACTGAACATTCCTGCCGACCATCCTGCCAAGGACGAACAGGATACTTTCTATGTAAATGGTGAGATGTTACTTAGAACTCAGACATCAGGTGTACAGGTTCATGAGATGGAAAAAGGCAAACTGCCTATCCGTATGATTGCTCCCGGACGAGTATTCAGAGCTGATGAAGTAGATGCAACACATTCTCCTTCTTTCCATCAGGTAGAAGGACTTGTTATTGATAAAAACATTACTTTCGCTGATCTTAAAGGAACACTTGCTGAGTTTGCGAAGGAGCTTTTCGGGGAAGATACCAAGGTTAAGTTCAGACCTCATCATTTCCCATTCACAGAGCCATCAGCAGAGATGGATGTATCCTGCTTTAAGTGTGGTGGAAAAGGCTGCCGTTTCTGTAAAGGTGAAGGCTGGATTGAAATTCTCGGCTGCGGTATGGTTCACCCAAGAGTATTGCGCATGAGCGGTATTGATCCGGAAGAATACTCAGGATTTGCATTTGGTGTAGGACTTGAAAGAATCGCACTCTTAAAATATGAAATTGATGATATGCGCCTGTTATACGAAAACGATATCAGATTTTTGAAACAATTTTAAAACCTCAAGAACTGCAGCAAGGAAGAAAAAAAGGCGTTCAAGCTTGCTTGAAAAGCATTATTTTTCTTCCTTGATATAGGGCGCAAGCCCGAAACGAGTAAATACGAAGTATTTACGAGTCTGCAGTTCGTCATTAGATTAAATAGAGGAAGAAAGGCGTTCAAGCTTGCTTGAAAAGCATTATTTTTCTTCCTTGATATAGGGCGCAAGCCCGAAACGAGTAAATACGAAGTATTTACGAGTCTGCAAGTTCCACATTAGATCAAATAGATATAGAAGGAGAATAGAAAATGAATACACCATTATCATGGATTAAAGCATATGTGCCAGAGCTTGAGGTCGGTGATCACGAGTATTGTGATGCCATGACTCTGTCTGGAACCAAAGTAGAAGGATTTACAAGATTAGACAAGAATCTGGAAAAGATCGTAGTAGGTCATATCGAATCAATCGAGCGTCATCCTGATGCAGATAAGCTCATCATCTGTCAGGTCAACGTAGGAACAGAAACGATTCAGATCGTAACAGGTGCTGCCAATCTGCACGAAGGTGATTATGTACCTGTAGTTCTGGATGGTGGTAGAGTAGCCGGTGGACATGACGGCGGTCCACTCCCAGAAGAAGGCATCAAGATCAAGGCTGGTAAGCTCAGAGGCGTTCCTTCCAATGGTATGATGTGCGCAATCGAGGAACTTGGCTCCAGCAGAGATATGTATCCTGAAGCACCTGAAAACGGCGTTTATGTATTCAAGAAGCCGGTAACTCCTGGTGAGGATGCAATCGAAGCATTAGGCTTACATGATACCGTAGTAGAATATGAGGTAACTTCTAACCGTGTTGACTGCTACAGCATTCTTGGTATTGCCAGAGAAGCAGCCGCTACCTTTAAGAAGCCTTTTGTTCCACCGGTTGTATCTGTAAAAGGCAACGGTGAGGATGTCAATAAATACATTTCTGTAGAAGTAAAAGACACAGATCTGTGTACACGTTACTGTGCAAGAGTATGCAAGAATATCAAAATTGAACCATCACCAGAATGGATGCAGAGAAGACTGGCAGCTTGTGGAATCAGACCAATCAACAATCTGGTAGATATCACTAACTACGTTATGGAAGAGTATGGACAGCCTATGCATGCTTATGATTTAAGCACAATCGCAGGTAACAAGATTGTTGTAAGACGTGCTAAGGACGGCGATGAGTTCCAGACTCTGGACGGACAGATGAGAAAGCTGGATTCAGAAGTTCTTATGATCTGCGATGCAGAAAAAGAGATCGGCATTGCAGGTATCATGGGCGGTGAGAATTCCAAGATTACAGATAACGTATCTACAGTATTATTCGAGGCAGCAACCTTCAATGGTGCAAATATCAGAAAATCAGCCAAGAGAGTAGGACTTCGTACAGATGCTTCCGGTATTTTTGAAAAAGGTCTTGATCCAAGAAATGCAGAAGAAGCAATTAACAGAGCCTGCCAGTTGATCGAAGAACTTGGCTGCGGTGAAGTTGTAGATGGTATGGTAGACGTATGCGAACCACTCAAGGAGTTAAGACAGATTCCTTTTGAACCGGAACACATCAATAAATTCCTCGGAACAGATATTGCAAAAGAAGATATGCTTACAATCTTCAAACGCATTGAACTTGTATATGATGAGCAGACTAACCTGATTACAGTACCTTCCTTCAGACAGGATCTGGAAGGCTTTGCAGATATCGCGGAAGAAGTAGCAAGATTCTACGGATATGATAAGATTCCTACTACTTTACCAAGCGGCGAAGCTACAACAGGTAAGCTTCCTTTCAAGATGAGAGTAGAAGAAAAAGCCAGAGATATCGCAGAGTACTGTGGTTTCTCACAGGGTATGTGCTATTCCTTTGAAAGCCCTAAGGTATTTGACAAGCTGTTACTTCCAGCAGACAGCGAACTTCGTAAGACTGTAACAATCTCCAATCCTCTGGGTGAAGATTTCTCTGTTATGAGAACAATCTCTTTAAATGGAATTCTGACATCACTGTCAACTAATTATAATAGAAGAAATAAGAATGTACGTCTGTATGAATTAGGTAATGTATACATTCCAAAGGCACTTCCTTTGACAGATTATCCAGATGAAAGAATGCAGTTTACTCTGGGTATGTACGGAGATGGCGATTTCTTCACAATGAAGGGTGTTGTAGAAGAATTCCTGGAAAGCGTTGGCATGAGAAAGAAAGCCAAGTATGATCCTAACGCAGAGAAGCCTTTCTTACATCCAGGTCGTCAGGCATTGATCAAATATGAAGATACAGTAATTGGTTACTTGGGAGAGGTACATCCTGATGTAGCAGATAATTACAATATCGGAACCAGAGTATATGTAGCTGTTCTGGATATGCCGGAAGTAGTTCCTTTTGCTTCCTTTGATAGAAAGTATGAAGGAATCGCCAAGTATCCTGCTGTAACACGTGATATCAGTATGGTAGTTCCTAAGTCCATTCTGGCTGGAGATATCGAAGATGTCATTGAGCAGCGTGGTGGTAAGATCCTTGAAGGTTATGAATTATTCGATATTTATGAAGGTTCCCAAATCAAAGAGGGTTTCAAATCAGTCGCTTATTCAATTACGTTCAGAGCAAAAGACAGAACATTGGAAGATGGCGACGTGACTGGCGCTATGAAGAAAATACTTAACGGATTAGAAGCACTTGGTATTGAACTTAGACAATAGTATGAATGCCTGCAGCAAACGCTGCAGGCATTAGTGCGAATAAAGAAAGGTACGGTTGTAAGATGGAACGTAAGAATTGCTGGAAACAGTATAGTGATAAGAGATTAAATAAAATGGAAGAATATACGAAAGAGTATATGCATTTCCTGAATCATTCCAAAACAGAACGTGAATGTGCAGATACGGTTGTGAATCTGGTAGAGAAGGAAGGATTTACTGATCTGGCTGCACTGGTTCGTGATAAGAAGAAGTTAAAAGCCGGAGACAAGGTATATGCTACCTGGATGAACAAAGCTGTTATTCTGTGCAGAATTGGGGAAAAGCCTATGGAAGAAGGTATGAATATCGTAGCTTCTCATATTGACTCACCTCGTTTGGATATTAAGCCTAATCCATTATATGAGAATACAGGTGTAGCATATCTGGATACTCATTATTATGGTGGAATCAAGAAGTATCAGTGGGTTACATTACCGCTGGCAATTCATGGTGTCGTAGTGAAGAAGGATGGTATCACAGAAGAAATCTGCATTGGTGAAGATAAAGATGATCCAGTTGTATTCATATCTGACCTATTACCTCATTTATCACAGGAACAGCAGGAGAAGAAAGCATCTGAGCTTTTTGGTGGAGAAGCACTTGATATTGTGTTTGGTAACAGACCTCTTGTTGCAAAAGACAAGGATAAAGAAGAAAAGGAAGCTGTAAAGGCGCAGATTCTTCGCCTTTTGGAAGAAATGTATGACATGAAGGAAGAGGATTTCCTTTCAGCAGAATTAGAAGTAGTTCCGGCTGGTAAGGCAAGAGAAGCAGGACTGGACAGAAGCATGATTATGGCATATGGACAGGATGATAAGGTATGTGCATATGCGGCTATCCATGCACTTTTATACGCTAAGAAGCTTGCCAGAACTTCTGTTGTCATGCTGACAGATAAGGAAGAAATCGGCAGCTACGGTGCAACAGGTATGACCTCTCATTTTTATGAAAATGCACTGGCAGAGATTATGAATCTGATGGGAGAATATTCTTCACTCAAGTTCAGACGCGCTATGGCAGCCTCCAACCTGTTATCAGCAGATGTCAGCAGCGTATTTGACCCTATGTTTGCAGATAGTTTTGAGCAGAAGAATGTAGCATATCTGGGTGGTGGACTTGTGTTTAACAAAGTAACAGGAGCCAGAGGCAAGAGCGGTGCAAATGATGCCAATGCAGAGTATCTTGGTGCACTCAGAGGTCTGTTAGATGAGAAAGAAGTTACTTATCAGTATGCAGAATACGGTAGAATTGACCTCGGTGGCAGCGGTACAATCTCTCATATACTTGCAGAGTATGCGATGAATGTGGTAGACTGTGGTACAGCAGTCATGAATATGCATGCACCATATGAAGTGACAAGCAAGGTAGACGTTTACGAGACGATGAGAGGTTATCGTGCATTTTTGGAGGATTTTGATTTATGCAGGAATTAAAGAAATCAGATTTTTATTTTGATTTGCCACAGGAGTTGATTGCGCAGGACCCGTTGGAGGACAGATCCAGTTCGAGACTTCTGGTGTTGGATAAAGAGACAGGAGAAATGGAGCATCGTGTTTTCCATGATATTGTAGAGTATTTGCATGAAGGAGACTGTCTGGTTCTTAACAATACCAAGGTTATCCCGGCAAGACTGATGGGAACCAAGAAGGACACAGGAGCTACCATAGAAGTCCTTTTATTAAAAAGACGTGAGAATGATATCTGGGAAACCCTCGTAAAGCCAGGCAAAAAGGCAAAGCCAGGCACAGTTATCACTTTTGGGGATGGATTACTGACAGGAACTGTTGTTGATGTAGTAGAAGAAGGTAACAGACTGATACAGTTCTCCTATGAAGGCATTTTTGAAGAAGTACTGGATAAGCTGGGCGAGATGCCGCTTCCTCCATACATCACACATAAGCTTCAGGATAAGAACCGTTATCAGACCGTATATGCAAAGTATGAAGGTTCAGCAGCCGCTCCCACAGCAGGACTGCATTTTACCAAAGAACTGCTGGCGCAGGTAGAGGCAAAAGGCGTAAAAATCGCGTATGTGACTCTGCATGTAGGATTGGGAACATTCAGACCTGTTAAGGAAGAGAATGTATTGGAGCATCATATGCACTCTGAATTTTATCAGGTGACACCGGAAGCTGCGAAGCTGATTAATGATACTAGGGCAGCAGGCGGCAGAGTGATCTGTGTAGGTACAACAAGCTGTAGAACCATCGAAAGTGCAGCAGATGAGAACGGAGTTGTACAGGCAGGCTGTGGAGATACAGAGATCTTTATTTATCCAGGATATCGTTTTAAAGTATTGGATAACCTGATTACGAACTTCCATTTACCAGAATCCACATTGATTATGCTGGTATCAGCTCTCGCCGGAAGAGAACATGTATTACATGCATACGAAACAGCAGTAGAAATGAAATACCGTTTCTTCAGTTTCGGTGATGCTATGTTTATAAAGTAGAACGAAATATGATAAGTATGGATTGCAACCTGGAAAATGTTGATTTTCCGGGTTGTTTTTATGTTAGGAAGCAGACAACATATATGTTTACGAAAAAGTTAAGTTGACAGAAAATTACAACTAGAGTAAAATTATAGAGTAATAATTTGTGGCAACTATGCAACAGCGATTTTGCGCATTGGGGTTCTGAATAGTTACAAATGTACAATGAAATAAAATTGCACATAATATTGGGAAGGGATTTCGTTAATATGGAAGAGAGAAGAAAGAGCAAAAGAACAGAATTAAGATCAAAGCTTTTGGTTAAAAGACTGGATAATGGTAAGCTTGATGAAGTTAATGTAGAAGTGGATAACGTATCCAAAACAGGTATCGGGTTCTGCTGTGATGAATTGTTGGAGATTGGTGCCGTATATGAATCCTATCTGACAATCTGGACCAAAGAAGTGATTCATGCATTTATTGAAATCGTTCGTATTGAGAAGGAAGAAGATGGATTTCAGTATGGTGGACTATTCATTGGAATGCCGGAGATTGACTTGCAGAGAATTGGCGTTTACAATGTAGTATCCGAAGCAGACAAGTATAGAAAATAA
>CAVBMG010000060.1:0-21223 GCA_963596435.1 Agathobacter sp. | reverse complement strand
CTCTATGCAACATGAATGGAGTGAGAAAAGAAAAAGATATAAGGAAAGCATCCAACAAAAAGCATTGGAAAAATCGTCTGAAAAAGATGCAGATCGTATAACTAGACTGCTACAGATTGCGGATTTGGCAACAGATAAGGCAGAGCAGGCGCTAAATGAGCTGGAACAATATGTTGTGAAAAGCAAGAAAAAAGTACGGACAGTTGAATATAAAGACAATACGGCTATTGGAAAGCCTACTAAAGAAGTCATTGATGAAACAGAAAATGTAAAAATTGAAAATGGACCAGTAGACAGAATGGGATTGTCGTTAGTTACAAGTGCATTGAAGAATATCAAGGAATTGTATGCGCTGCCTGCGGATATGGATAGTAAGAAATATCAGGTAGAATATGAACGTAGAAGAGCTGAAAAAGAGGGCGGAGAGACAGCGGAGTATGAGTCAGACGGATTTATGGAAGCACTGCTTTGTGATGTAGCTGCAACTTTTAAGGAGGATGATGCAGTTGAAACGTAAGGCATTATTTAAGTTTACACAATTCAGCCATAAGCAGAGAGTTGTTCTGGAATGGTGGATGTCTGGGAGCCCATATGAGGATAAAGACGGTATTATATGTGACGGATCAATTCGATCAGGAAAGACTACGGTCATGTCACTTTCGTTTATTATGTGGGCGATGGCAACCTTTGACGGTCAGAACTTTGCTATTTGTGGTAAGACAATTCAGTCACTGCGCCGTAATGTGATCGGACAGCTCAAACTTATGCTACTATCCCGTGGGTATCGAGTAGAAGAACACCGATCAGAAAATTACATGGTTATCCGTATGGGAGATAAGGAGAACACCTTTTATTTATTTGGCGGCAAAGATGAAGGTTCTCAAGATTTGATTCAGGGCATTACGCTTGCTGGAGTGTTTTTTGACGAAGTGGCACTGATGCCGGAGTCTTTCGTGAACCAGGCAACAGGTCGATGCTCAGTGGAAGGCTCAAAGTATTGGTTTAACTGTAACCCGGAAGGACCAGACCATTACATAAAACTTGAATGGATAGATAAGATTACAGAAAAGAATTTGATTCGGGTACATTTCACTATGCGGGACAATCCAAGTCTTGCAACAAAGATTATCGAACGATACGAGCGAATGTACAAAGGAGTGTTTTATGATCGGTTTATATTAGGAAAGTGGGTACTTGCATCGGGGATCATATTTAGATATTTTGCCGAGGATGATACACCATATTTATTTGATGATGCAGATATCTTTGATGAAAATGGAAAATTAAAGATTCCATTCTTTAAAATAGTAATGGGAATTGACTTCGGTGGTATGGGATCTATGACAACATATAATCTTACAGGGTATCAGAACAGATACCGCGATTTCAAAGGACTGGAAGAAGATGGATTGCCCCTGTCAGAAGATATAGACAGTAAGAAGATATGCGATAAGTTTGTGGAATTTTATAGTATGTGCATTAAAAAGTATGGTCGTGTTGACTGGATATTACCGGATAGCGCAAGCCCTACTATGATTAACAGCCTGAGGAGTGCCGCCAAGGCAGCAGGATTACCATATCAGAACATTAAGGGATGCCGCAAGAATGAGATATCAGAGAGACCTAAAACTGTAGATATGCTTTTTAATAGCGGACGTCTAAAAATAAATAAGCGATGTACACAGACCAGACATGCTATTGCATCTTTAAGGTGGGATGAAGAACATCCAGATCAGCCGGAAGATAAGAATATAGGTAACATTAATGATAGGTGGGACAGCTTTTGCTATACATGGCTGGACTTTGTAGAGTATATAGACCTGAAGAGATAAGGAGAAGAACATGGAAGGATGCGTAAAGGATTTTTTGCAGAAAAAAGGTTATACGATTAATGATAATGCGTTGACAGTAATACAGATGTGTGATAACTGGTATAGTAATCGTATTATTGAGGATTTTCACAAAAGAAAGACAGTGAATGGTATTTCATATGAATTGAATCGACTGAATTTTGGAAAAAGATGCTGCTCTGACGATGCAAATTTATGTGAGATATTGGAAATCAATGCCGGTAATGGTGCACAAGCAGAATTTGTAAAAGATGTGCTGTCAGAAAGCGAGTTTAATACGCAGTACCGTAAGCAGCTGGAAAAGACTTCTGCTGATGGTACAGTTGCGTGCTATATCCGTCTGGATAATGCCACGTTTATGGATAATGGCTCTGTACAGGGCGGTGCAATCAAATTGAACTATGTGGAAGCAGATGCTTTTATGCCCCTTACCGTAGAGAACGATATTGTAAAAGAAGCAGCTTTTTCAGGGTGTTCATTGGTGAAAGGAAAGAAACAGATTACCCTTGTTCTTTTTACACAAGACAATAATGGAATGTATGTGGCAGAAACACATATATTCGATGACAAAGGCACAGAGTTGCCGGATAGTGAGCGCATTGTTCAGTTAGGGGACGTGAAACCATTTGCAGTTATGCGCAACGCAGAGGTCAACAATCTGGACAATATGGAAGGGTATGGACTGCCTAAGTTGTGGGATGCTATCCCGGTGCTTAAAACAGTTGATTTATGTTATAATGTTCTCTTTTCAGATCTTGATAAAGCAGAGAAGATTATTCTTGTGAATGAACTTCTCTGCGAGTTTGGTACAGATGGCAAACCAAAGTTGACACCAGAGCAGAAGAAATTATTTGTATTTACAGGAGAAAAACTGCCACAAGAAAAGAGTATGATTCAGGAGTATAACCCGGAAATCAGAATAGAACAGATTACGAAATCCTTTGAACTGTCTTTATCATTGTTATCTATGTCCTTTGGGTATGGAACAAAAAAGTACAGCTTTGAAAACGGACAGATTACCACAGCAACTGAATATGTTGGCGAACGTCAAGATCAGATGCAGGAATTGAACAGGCAGAGACAAGAAGCTATTCGATACATACAGGATATTTGTAAAGCTATTATGTGGTTTGCAAATACATTTCAGGAAAGATCATTCAATTTGGATCAGGATATACTTGTAGATTTTGATGATAGCTATATTACGGACAAGGACGCAGAATTGGAAAGAAAGAGAAATGATGCAATTTCCTTTGATATTCCTAAATTGGCTGTGTGGTACCTGATGGATGCATACAATTTGACCGAAGAGGAAGCTACACAGCTGGTAGAAGAGAAGCAGGAACAGGAAGAAGAACAGAGGCAGCAGGAAGAACCGGAGGATTAATGTATGCTGACAGAGGAACAGCTGGAATATATCAGCAGCGCACTTGTTCCGTTATTTCAGTATCTTGAACATGAAGTAATAGTGGACATAGCAGCCAGAATACAAAAAGCACTTGCCTATACACGTACAGCAGAGATAAAAGCCCAGGCATTGCATGAACTAGGCTATAGCCCTGCACGAATCCGTAAGGAAGCCATGAAGATATTAAGGGCAGACCCAGAATTCAGGAAGCAAGTGGCAAAGAATACACTGGAATATCAGAAGCAGGTAAAGAAAAACCTGCGAGAGATATCAAGACAGGCGCAAAAGGCAGGAGAAGAGATATTTGCAGATGTTGGCGACCTGTCATATCTGGATGATCTCAGGACCTGGAAACAGACAGGAAAAACGCTGACAGATGATTCATTTTTGCCTAAGTTGGTAGATGCTATTGGCAAGCAGACGAACGGAGAACTGGGAAATCTTACACGAACGACAGGATTTAAGGGTATATATGGATTTGAGAGTATAGAGAATGCATATAAACGCGAACTGGATCGTGCGCTGATTAAACTTACAAGTGGGGCATATTCTAAGGAAGAAGTTACATATGACGCAATTCACAATATGTCACAAAGTGGGCTGCGTACTATTGATTATAAGAGTGGCAGAAGTAAACAGCTCGATATCAGTGTAAAGCTGGCAGTACGGACAGGAGCGCATCAGTTGGCGCATAAGATCAAAGACAATAATTTCCTTCAATCAGGGGAAAATCTTGTATATGTATCGGAGCATATTGGTGCAAGAAACACAGGACATGGACACGCTAATCATGAGTCGTGGCAGGGACAGGTCTATTATGTAAAGCCGGGACATGATTATACCAAAGAAGCTGACAGGATCGGACAGACGGAGATAAAAGACATGTGGGAGGCTACAGGTTATAGCATTGATGATGCACATGAGAATGATCCACTAGGCTTTCTAGGGTATAATTGCCGACATACGTATTATGTGTGGCATGAGGGCAGCAGTCAGTTGAATGATTTTGCAAAAGAAGAAGTACCACCCCAAGTAGAAATAAACGGAAAAATGTATGATTACTATGCACTGACCCAGAAGCAGAGAGCCATGGAAAGAGGAATCCGGGCATTAAAACGTGAAAGGGAAGCCATGAGCAAGCTGCAAATGGACACAGCACAGGTAAATCGCAAGATTAAGACTAAGATACGAGAATATGAAGATTTTTGTAAAAAATATAAAGTACCTGAGAAGTATAACAATATCCGTTATGATGCAGGAAGTTCCAACATTAAGAAGACACAGGCGTGGAAAGATTATGAAATGTCTGTTATCCAGGGAAAGAAAACAGTTGCAGAACCATCACAATCTGATAATATGAATATATCAGAAGATAAAGGAAATATTGAAGTGCATAGAGTAGGTAAAATCGATCGAGAAATATATAAGTGCATAACCGAGGATATTAGAACGGATGAGGTTATAATTACAGATGAGAGAATAAAACATGTCAAAGAACGCCATCCCGATGATTATGAGAGATTTTGTTCATATATTCCACAGATTATAGAAGAACCAGATTATATTATAAAAGCTAATAAGCCCAATACTGCAACAATATTGAAAGAGATTATAGAAGATGGCAAGAAATTTCAACTTGTACTCAGAATTAAGACATCTGGGGATGATCCTGCTTTTAAAAATTCAGTTATTACGTTCTTAAATATCAACGAAAGAACATGGAATAAATATTTGAGAAATAAGGAAATTCTTTACAAAAGAGAATAGAAATGCTATATTATTCATAAAATAGAGTGATCTCTTTGAGGTGGAAAATTCGTGTCGCCACACACCAGAAATGGTTATCAAGAGATGCGAGAGTAGGCACGCTCGCCAAAGAGGTCAGTCTATATAAAAATGATTATCTGAGGTGGTAAAATTCGTTGCAACCACGCACCCTATGGGTCAAAAGAGATGCAGGAGAGGCGACGCCTGCCAGGTAGTTTTTTGCTTATAGCACAGATATTTATCTTGTTACCATCACAATAATGTGGTGGATTTTTTATTTTATGACATAGATATACACAAATGAG
This sequence comes from Agathobacter sp., assembly GCA_963596435.1. GTDB lineage: Bacteria > Bacillota > Clostridia > Lachnospirales > Lachnospiraceae > COE1. The sequence continues at coordinate 15,893 of CAVBMG010000060.1, read as the reverse complement.
AAGAAAATTAAAAAAATAATTGACTTTAAAAGCAGAAATGGTACGCTTAAATTGTAACAAGTTCATGGGTTGCAAAAAGAAGAGGGTGTCATAATTGAATGCGGAATGCTGGTACCCGTGTCCAAACTGTGGTTTTCCCAAGATGATAAAGTATAGGAAGGATACCACAATCATTAATTTCCCTGGGTACTGCAAGAAATGTAAACAGGAATCAATAATTACAATAGAGCCTAAGCGCCGAATAGTGAATTCTTAACTAAGAATAACTATACGGCGCTTTTTTATTGTTACGGCGGGATAGAGCAGCGGCAGCTCACCTGGCTCATACCCAGGAGGTCGCAGGTTCGATTCCTGCTACCGCAATTTCCCATATCGCAGAAAGTGCGATTCAAAAAACATTTTAGGAGGATGAAATGAAGAACATTTTTGAAATCATGAAAGAGTATGGCTTGGAAGTACCGGAAGATAAGAAGAAGGATTTTGAAAAGTCTGTACTGGAGAACTACAAGACCATGACTGATTATGACAATCAGACTAAGAAGTTGGATGCAGCGAATGATACAATCAAAGCCAATGATACCGCAATGAAAGACTTGCAAGATAAGTTAGACGGATTTAAGGATGTAGATGTGTCTGGTCTGAATCAGAGAATTAAGGATCTGGAAACCGAGAAAGCCAATATCCAGAAGGATTATGATACGAAAATTGCAGATCGTGATTTTGATGATCTTGTAAAAGAAAGTATTGCTTCTGTGAAGGGCAAGAATCCAAAAGCAATTACTGCACTGTTGGATGTGACTGCATTGAAAGCGTCAAAGAACCAGAAAGAGGACATTGCAGCAGCGTTGAAAGCTTTGACTGAGGCAGAGGACAGTAAAATGCTCTTCGGGGAGCCGGAACCTAAACCGGCGGGAACAGGAAATTTAATTGGACAGGTGAGAGGTGGCAGCAGCACAAGCGCTGAAGAAGCTGCCATGAGAGCAGCTATGGGACTTCCACCTGCGACAGAGACAAAATAAGGGAGGAAAATTAAATGCCGAATACGATTGTATTAGCAAAATCCTATGTACCTTTGCTTGACGAGGTATACAAAAAGGAGTCTGTTACCAGTGATTTGACTGGTGATCCTGCAATGGCAAGAGCCGGCGCAAATGTAAAGGAGATTGTATATCCCCAGATTGCAGTAACTGGTCTTGGCGATTATGACCGTAACAGTGGTTACACACAGGGAACTGTAGATTTTAAGTGGGCATCCGCTGAATATAACTATGACCGTGGCGCCAAGTTATCCGTAGATGCTATGGACAACCAGGAAACATACAACCTTGCATTTAGTATGGCAGGTGCAGAATTGATGCGTACTAAGGTAGCACCGGAAGCAGATGCTTTTACCTTTGCAACATTGGCAGGAATCCCAGGTATTTCTAAGGGAGATGCAAAGACTATTTCTACTGCGGAAGCATTTCTTGCGGAATTGCTGGAAGCAAAGAATACTATGGACAACGACGAGGTACCGGAAGAGGGAAGAATTCTGTATGCAACTGCAAACCTGCTTAATGCACTGCTGATGTTGGATTCTTTCAAGTCAAAAGAAATTCTGAATGCGTTCGCTATTAAAAAAGCTGTACCTCAGGGCAGATTTTACACATCTATCGACCTGCTGGATGGTAAAACACCGGGAGAGGAAGCGGGACATTACCGTAAGGGTACTGCAAAATATGCAAAAACTACCGATACTGCAGTGGTAAGCGGCAAGATTTATTACACAGAGAGCGGCGGAGTATATTCCAAGGTAGATAGTCCACAGACATCCTCTATTGGTACTTATTACGAGATGGTACAGGAAGCAGCAAAACCTATCAATTTTATGATTATTCATAAGCCAGCCATTATTAAGCACGATAAGCACGTTGTTTCTGATGTGATTCCAGCATCTGCTAACCCTAATGCTGACGCAGATATTGTCAAGTACCGTAAATACGGACTGGTTGATGTCTATAAGAATAAGGTAGCTGGTATCTATTTAAGCCATCAGGCGTAGGGGGTAGTTTATGAGAACAGTAGGAATGGGCGCAATGCCAAAGAGTGAAGAGGATAAGAAACTGCTTTCTGAAAATGCGGAACTTCGGGCTAAAAATGCGGAGCTTCAAACTGAGAATGCAGCATTGAAGCAGGAAAACAAGAAACTGAAGAAAGCTTCCCAAAAAGGAAAGACAGATTCTGCAGCTGATGAATCTACAGCTGATGATCCTGCAACAGAGTAAGGAACAGAGGAGGAGCAGCAATGTCTTACATAACGTGGGAGCAATACTGCTCCTTTTATAACAATATTACAGATGAAAATGAATTCAATCGGTTATCCAGGCTGGCAGAGATCAAGTTGAATACTATAACCCACATGAGGGCAAAGCAATTTGAGGATGTTTATAGTGAGGATGCAGCTACGGATTTCCAAAAACAGGTACACATGCAGATTCAGGATACGTTTTGCCAGTTGCTTAACATTATGAGTGTACAGGAATCGTCCAGCATGGGTACTGGTATCGCATCTGTAAGCAATGATGGATATTCAGAGTCCTACAAGGTTGTTACATCACAGGAGAAGGAAGAACAGCTTACCTCTGTAATACGGTCAGGGTTGTCAGGAACAGGATTAGCAGGAGCAATATGTCTATGAGTGTTTTATTTTGCGACATCGCAACAATATATAACTACTACGAATCTGAAGACGGTACGGAGCGCTGGAGCAGATCTGTAGTAAAGGGTGTACAGTGGAGACACAACCGCAATGAGGTGTCTACATCCAATGGTGTGCAGACAGAAAATAAGGTGGAAAGCATCACGATAGATTTTGGACGCAGATATGGCAACAAACCATATTTGCAGCCTATTGAATACAATAAACTTCCAGATGATGAGCACAGAAACTACTGGACACTGAATGCTAAGAGCGGCAAGGATATCATTATTCTTGGAGAAGCAACAGAAGAAATAGGGCAGGATTGCAGGATATCAGCACTGAGAGAACATTACCAATATGCAGTAACTGTTACATCTGTGTCAGATAATCGTAACATGCCCAGGTTGAAACATATCAAGGTGGTGGCTAAGTAATGGGACTAAATTATAGATGTGACTTTAATCTACAGGACTGTATGCATACACTTGGTGTAGAAGAACGTGGGAGAGTGCAGCAGGTAGTCACAGATGAGGTATTAAAGCTTTCTGACAATTATGTTCCATTACAGGAAGGTGTTTTAAAAGCCAGCGGGCATATTGAGAACCAGACAGATGTTGTATGGAGCACTCCATATGCACGTTACATGTGGAATGGAATTGTCTATGAAGATCCTGATCTGCATTGTGCAGGGTTCAAGACAGAAAATGGCTGGCGTTCCAGAAAAGATGTAAAAAAGGTACCGTCCGATCCTGTGAGAAAATTGCAATATCATAATGGTAGCAAACGTTCTGACCATTGGGTAGAGCGTATGTTACAGGATGGTGGTAGGGATGCCATAGAAAAAGCTGCAAGACTGGAGGCTGGCAAATGACAGTATCAGAGAGCATTATAACGTGGCTGAGAGAATTCAAACCGAAGAAAATAGACACAGATATCCAAAGGGCAGGTACTGGCAGGTATTCACTGGCAAAAGAACCGGTTCAGAATGTAAAGTCCTATTTGTCCGGTAAAAAAGAATATACGGACCATTACACATTTTGCGCATGCATGCCAAATCAGGAAAATGCAGAATGCATTGATAACAATGTGTTCGGCGAAAAACTGACAGAGTGGGTAAATGAGCAGAACAGGTGTGGAAATTATCCTGTATTGCAGGATGCAACTGTAAAAGAGATAAAGATAACTACCCCATTTTATATGGGGGCAACCAGCGAGAACGATTCTTTATATCAGATGACTATCGCTATCAAATATGTGAAGGAGAGATAACAATGTCTGAAATGAGAGAAAAGCTGATGCATTTCTTAAACATTGGCACAACAGGAACAGATAAGTATGTACTGATCGGTGATGGTGTCAGTTCACTGACGGAAGAATTTAACCCGGAATCTGAGACAAAGCAGTACATTAATCAGAGCAACGGAACTACAAACATTAAGAGTTATACACCTTCTATCAGCGTGGAAAAAGAGTACATCAAAGATGATGAGCTGCAAGCGTGGATGAATGAAAAGATCAAAATTCTTCCAACAGGTTCATCGGCAATGACGGATTATATCAGGGTGAATATTCTGGAGACACAGACAGAAGAAGGAGAATATCCGGCGGTAAAACGTAAGTGCTCATATCAGTTTGATTCTATCGGTGGAGATGCCGGTAGCGAGTTGATGAACAATATGACTCTTGGCGGTGTAGGTGATCCGATTCAGGGTACATTTAACGTAACTACTAACAAATTTACACCGACAACATAAGACAGGTGTTAATTAAAATTAGCATAGTGGTGGGTGTTCCTCTAAATCACCCATCACTTTTTAGAGGATGGTAATGATATGGAGAGTTTAAGAGTAAAAAAATCACTTGAAATCGAAGTAAATGACAATGGAGATGTGATATCTATTCCTGTTGAGGATGTGCAGTTCTTAGACGGGTTCTATGACCTGATCGATAAATTCTCCAATAAAGGACAGGAGATAAAGGCAAAGGGCGCAGGACTTAACCAGAAGGAGCATATACAGCTTTTAGTTACTACAATGCAGGATATTGCAGCAGAGATTGATTCTTTATTTGGAGAGGATTGTTGCGAAAAGGTATTTGACACTACAGCGCCATCTCCTTATGCAATCGCAGATCTATTTGATCAGTTACTTCCTATTTTTGACAGATACACGAATGACAGGCATAAGCGAATAGCACAGAAGTATAGTAGGGAGAGACAGGGTGGAACATTTACCCCGCAATATGGCGGTAACCGTAAGAATAGAAGGAAGAGATAACTATGTGGAATGTCATGCTGGACAAACTGCCATATGAATGGCATGGATATCCCATAGATGCATCTTTTCGTACAGGAATCCAGATCATGCAGTGCCTACAAGATGAGGAGTACGAAGAGAATGAAAGAGTTATGCAAGCCTTACAGATGATTTTTTATGGTAACAAGGTGCCATCGACTTTAGAAGAAGCTATGCAGGGGCTTGAATGGTATCTGAACGAATATAATCATGATAACCATAAAAAAGAGAAAAGTAAGGTACTGGCATTTGACTTTGATGTAGATCAGTGGAGAATCTACACAGCATTCCTGAAACAGTATGGAATTGACCTGAATACAGTACAGATGCATTGGTTCGTATTTATGGGGTTGCTTACTAATTTGGAAGAATGTTCGTTCACCCGGGTGGTGGATATACGCTGCAAAAAGCTGGATGCAAAAATGCAGCAAAAAGAGCGTAAAGCTATCATGGAAGCGCAGAAGATATACAGCCTTAGAAAGGCAGAACTTACAGAAGAGGAAAAGAAGGAAAATGATGAGGCGCTTTTCGTCTTCAATCAATTAAGAAATAAGAAATAAAAGATAACAGCCAGAAGAGCCTAGAGCCGGTTTACATGTTTTTACATATGTAGCTGGCTCTATTTTTAGAAAGGGGCTTTTCATATGGCTGAGTATGATACAAGTATACGTGTAAGTACAAAAGTAGATTCTTCGGAACTGGACAAGGTTGCGAAGACCTTTAAAGATATAGAAGACAAGGCAGATGATGCAAAAGATAAAGTAGAAGAGTTGGACAAAGCAGCAGCCGGCACAAAGACTGAGGAATATGAGAAACAGGCGAAAGCCATTGAAAAGGTAAATACTGAGCTTGATAAGAATATAAAGAAACAGAAAGAAGCTGTACAGGCACAGACTGAAGGACCTGATTATAGATCTGCATGGACAGAGGAAGAAGAAGCCCGCATTGATGCCCTAATCGCTAAGACAAAAGAGCAGAAAGAAATTGCAGGGCAGAATCCGGAAACTGAAGCTACAAGAGAAGTGGCTTTTGACTGGAAAAGCAACGCAGAACAGCAGGCGCAGACTGCACAGAAGGTAGAAGAGATAGCGACCGAGATGGAGCGGGCGAAAGCTGGGATTGCGGATGCAGATGAACATATGAACCAGCTCCGTGTGGACGTAGAGGAATATGCTGCCACTCTGAAAGAGCTGGAAGCACAGGGACAGTATTTCGGGGATGATGACTATGACCAGGTATATATTGCCTGGCGTAATGCTACTGATGCTGTCAAAGAGTATGAAGCCAATCTCCGTAGCCTTACAGATAAGGGAATGGTTGAGACAGAAGCCCGAATTGCGAAAGAAGAGCAGATAAACGCCAAGAAGCGTGAGCAGGAAGCGGAAGAGCAGAAATTACAGAGCATCCGTGTTAATGCGCAGGTGTCAAATCAGAAGCTTGTAGACCTGCTTGCAGAGCAGATCAGATTACAGGAAAGGCTTGCAGAACTGAAAAAGGCTGGACTGACAGCTGGCTATCAGGAATACGATAACATTACGGCAAGGCTCAAACAGATAAAAGATCAGGTCGATTATGAGCAGAAGGGCTTTCAAAAGATGGGTGAATCTGGAAAGAAAGCCTTTAACAAGATCAATACCCATGCAAAGAAGTCCGGCGGGCTTTTATCGACATTAGGAAGAAGATTGAAGGGAATAGCCCTTAGTCTGTTGATATTTAACTGGATAACCAAGGGATTCAACGCCATGGTGTCCGGTATGAAGACAGGATTTCAGAATCTTGTCAGATATTCTTCGGACTATAATGCTGCGATGTCGCAGCTGAAATCATCCAGCACGCAATTAAAGAACAGCCTTGCCACTGCCTTTGCTCCAATCGTCCAGATGGCTATTCCTTATCTGGTGCAGTTAATTAATTATATTACCATGGCAGCCAATAAAGTAGCACAGTTTATGGCTATCTTGCAGGGAAAAAGTACATGGACAAAAGCAACGGCGGTACAGGAAGATTACGCAGCTGCTTTGGATGGTACGTCTAAGTCTGCCAAGAAGGCAGCAGGGGCGTTAGCGTCATTTGATACGCTGGAGGTCCTGTCTAAAAAAGATTCTGGTAGCGGCGCAGGCGGTACAACAAGTCCCAAGGACATGTTTGAGGAAATACCAGTAGACGAAGAAGCTGTAAATGCATTTCAAAACATTGAAAAAGCAATAGAACCAATGATTGAATATGCAAAGAAGCTCAGAGATATATTCACAGACGGTTTCTTTGATGGATTGGGAGATTTTACACCTCAGATTGAAGACATAAAAAATAAACTGGAAAGAATCAAGAAGTCTTTAATTGATATATTCACAGATCCTAAAGTATTGAAATCTGCGCAAACTGCAGCAGAAAAGATAGTATATGCATTTGGACAAATAGTAGGTGCAATAACAAGTATAGGCATTACGATAGCACAAAATTTGATTGGTGGTATAGCTTTATATCTGGAGCAGAATTCTGACCGAATAAAAGAATACATTATAAGCATGTTTGATGTTGCAGGTGATATAGCTGCAATGGTCGGAGAAATATACGCAGCATTTGCATATGTGTTCTCAGCATTTGGATCTGAAAATGGACAACAGCTGACAGCTAACCTTATAGGTATTTTCGTAGATGCCTTTATGGGAGTAACTGAAATTGTAGAAAAGCTTGTAGCAGATATTATCAATGTTTTAACAAAACCATTTATTGATAATCAGGAAGCGTTGAAAAGTACGCTGGAGACATTTTTAGGCACAATAGCAGATGTACTTGGAACTATTAAAGATACTATAGACAATACTTTCAGCAAGATGAATGAAGTCTATGATAGTCACTTTAAGCCATTTTTTGATTCAGTGGCGAATGGATTCAGCGAGATGCTATCTATATTATTGGATGCTTATAATACGTATCTTGCGCCGGTATTTCAGAATGTTGCAGATAAATTCAATGAATTAATGGCAACGCTGCAGCCATATATAGATAACTTCCTTGAAATGCTGGGTAGTCTTATAGATTTGGTTACTGTGTTGTGGGAAGAGGTTCTTTTACCATTTATGGAGTGGTTGATTCCTATTGTAGTAAGTGGAGTAGGAGAGATCATAAGTTTCATTGTGGATAATTTATTTCCAATAATAGAGGATTTAGGAACAATATTTAATGATGTAGTAGAAATGGTAAAAGGTATTCTTGATGGTTTGATTTTATTCTTGACTGGTGTTTTTTCTGGAAATTGGAAACAGGCGTGGGATGGAATAAAGAAAATATTAGAGGCTGTATGGACAGGAATCAGCAATATTGTAAAGGATGCAATCAATATGATTATTGGATTTATTAATCGAATGATAAATGCAATAGTTGCAGGTGTTAATACAGTAATTGATGCTTTAAATTCATTACAGTTTTCAGTACCTGATTTGGTGCCGGAATTTGGTGGAAAATCTTTCGGATTTAATATTTCCAAAATAACAGCTCCACAAATTCCATACTTAGCCAATGGTGCAGTAATTCGTGGCGGCAATCCTTTTGCGGCAGTTCTTGGCGACCAGCCAGTAGGACAGACCAATATCGAAGCACCATTGTCTACTATCGAGGATGCAGTCAGAAATGTAGTAGGAGACAGATCAGGTGGCACGTTAAATGTAAATCTGAACTATGATGGTGAAACATTCGCAAGATTGTCTTTGCATGATTTCCTGAGCGAAATGAACAGACAGGGCTACGATATTGATATATTGGGAGGTATGTCATAATGGCTGATTATACACAAGGAATTATAATTGATGGCACTCTATATGATGTACCTCTTGTATCTGTGAAAAGAAGCTTTGACGTGTTGGACAAATATGCAGAACGTAACGAAGAGAATGGAGATTTATTACGAGAAATCTTGGGAGTATATGCCAACTACGATTTGGCATTCGGTGTTATTGATGATGATGACACATATCAGGGATTGATAGATAAATTGACAGAGCCTACAGAATTCCATGATTTTGTTTTGCCAAGTACAAAAGGTGATTTTACATTTCGAGGGTATATATCAAAAGTACAGGACGAAATGATGAAAATACATAGTGATACGGTTACATTCCAGGGACTTACCTGTAAGTTTACAATGAAGAAGCCGTTCAGGACACCATAAGGAGGCAGTATGGCAAAGACAGGATTTCGCTGCATTTACGATCTGAAAGATACTACGGCAATAGCAGACAGCACGCCGACAACTGCATATAATCAGTCGTTTGGGGACATTTTCAAGGTAAAAGACAATATAGAATCAGCCAATTATGCCACTTTGGAACGGGATTTCTTCCTTTTGGATGGCAGCAGGGAAGAAATGCCGGATGCACCGGAAGATATCGTATTTTTCTCAGACACATGCTCGAATGAGAACGGTCAGTTTGCTGCTGATCCTATACTCATAATATTGTTCTCAGAGCAGCATTCATCAATCGGTATTAAATTTTACTTTCAGGATGATTTCCCATTGTCTATGCGTATTAAATGGTATGACAAGGATGGGTATTTGACCGATAATGAAGTGTTCGAACTTGATTCCATGACGTATTTCGCAGAACATCAAGTCAAAGATTACATGAAAATAGAGGTAATCTTTGAGAGAACCAAGCCATACCGTTATGTCAAGCTAAGATACATCGAATATGGTACAGAGTATATATTTGGTGATGGCGGTCTGCCGGTAAAGGATGGTTCACTTGTGGAAGAATGCCAGTTAATACCAGATAAGATAGCGATAAATAAGCTCACATTCAAGCTGATTGATGAGAACGATGATTTTAACCTTGGCAATATAAAAGGCAAACACCAGGTACTACAGGCAGGACAGCAGGCACTTGCGTACGAACAGGTGGATGGAGCAGATATATTACTTGGAAAATTCTTTTTGCAGAGCTATAAGACGGACAAGAATGTAACCACAATGACATGTACGGATTACAAGGGCAGGCTGGATGAATACAATTTCAGGGAAGGGAAGGTATACAACGGAGAACTGGCAGGAACTGTGATTGACAGCATTATGCAGGCAGCAGGGATTGAAGAGTATACAGTAACAGATGAGGTACGCAGGTGCAGGCTGTATGGCTGGTTAAAGATTCAGACCTGCAGGAAAGCACTGAGGGAAGTCCTGTTTGCTTGTGGGGCGGTCATTGATGATTCCAGAAGCCAGAGCCTGGACATATACCGGACGAACAGAGTCATTACAAGCACAATCGCAAGGAGTAGGAAATTCAGTACTGTTATTACCAGCAATGACTATATATCGGATGTATCAATCAAATATCCTGAGTACACGCTTGGAACAGAGGATAAGCAGATCACAAAATGCACATATGAGCCGGGGACATATACGATAGAGTTATCATCACCAGTGAATCCAGATAGTGTAACAATAAACACAGGGCAGGTAAATGAAGTTAAGAATAATTATATAACCTTTACAGTAACTGGTACTGAGGCAGCAGAGGTAATACTGACAGGCAAGCAGTACAGCAAGGAAGACATTACGGTAACAGCATCTGTAGATAAGGTAGAAGCTGGCAAAAGCCGGGCAACCAAGTCCTTTACCTGCACACTGCTGAATGCACAGCAAGCAGCGAAGAGAGCCGCAGAGATATTAGATTACTACAATCTGACTCTTGGAATAAAAGCGAAGTATGTAAGTGATGGCGAGAGACCGTCACAGTGGGCGCTGGTCGAGAATGCGGACAAAGCATATGGAAATTATGTGGCAGGCATCGAAAAGTTGACTACGGACCTTACAGGTGGATTTCTGAGTACTGCACAGCTTAGAGGATATTACTTATTAACGGTAGACAGCTATTATACAGGAGAAATATACGCAGGAGAGGAGGTTGGAGATATTTGAGTAAGATAGAGATAGAGCATGTACAGATAACTCCAGCGTCAACAACTGCAAAGAGTACTATAAAAATAGTGATGGATGTAACAGACAGGGATGTTACTTACACGAATGACAAGAATTATGCAGGTGAGCTGTACGCAGGGCAGCAGATAGGAGGTATATAGCAGCATGGCAATCACGAAAGTAAGGGTAAAAATCAATGGTGTATGGTCAAATCTTACACTGAACAGCAGCACAGGGAAATGGGAGGGTAGCATAACCGCTCCTCCGGAAACATCATACAATCAGACAGGCGGTTATTGGTCGGTAACGGTAGAAGCTACGAATAGCGCCGGCACAGTTACTACAGTGGATGCAACAGATTCTACTATAGGATCAGCGCTGCGATTAATTGTAAAAGAAACTGTAAAGCCGGTTATCAAGCTGGTACAGCCATCCAATGGTGCGTACATCAGCAACAATATGCTTCCGATCATCTTTGATGTGACAGATGAAGCCGGTGGAAGCGGCGTGAAGCTGTCAACGGTAGCTCTTAAATTGGCAGGTACGACTTATAAAGATGGTTCTGCTGGAATGAGTAAAACCGCAATCACAAATGGATATCGTTTTACATATACGCCACAGGCAGCGCTTGAAGATGGGGTAAAAGAAATCGAGATCAACGCATCAGATAATGATGGTAATGTAGCAACAACGGTATCAGCAACATTCACAGTAGACACAATCCCGCCCACACTTACAATTAGCGAGCCGACAAGCGGTCTTATTACAAATCAGAGTAATCTGATTGTAAAAGGAATAACTAACGATACGACATCCAGTCCGGTCACAGTAACGATCGTACATGGCTCAAAGACATACGAACCTACGGTAGATGATACTGGGACATTTACACAAGCAGTAGTGCTTACAGAGGGTATAAATACAATAAAGGTAACTGCCATGGATGCAGCAGGCAAGACAACAGAGATTACGCTTGCTGTCGATTTGGACACTACAGTACCAACCGTAAAATCCGTTGTAATGAGCCCAAATCCCGCAAATGTATCAGGTAGCGTAGTAATTACACTGGAGGTCGAATAGTATGGACATTAATATTGTCCTGCCAAGTAATATTGTATATGTGGCAGGATATGTGAATCATGTCGCTGTAGTGTTTCAGCAGGAAGCCGATGGAAAGACATGGAGTGCGAAAGCAGAGCAGAGCGCAGAGAATAAATATTTATTGGAACTGGATATTGTGGATGAGGCAGGGAACAGAACCAATTACATAGATACTATAGAGTATGTATTACCATATTTTATCTACGACAGGACCATGCAGGACGTAGAGCAAAAAAATGCAAAAGGTTATATAAATGCAAACGACTTAAACCGAGTCGAACGGAATACCGAAATAATAGCTGAGTATATAGGAATTGCAGTATCTGTAAAAAATGATTGGAAAATAGGAGACTTGCCACGGACAAGTGACTTTTGCAGGATAAGGGAGAATGTGCAAAGCATCCGGGACAACTATATGATCTATACCAGTACGCCAGAAGTACCGGAGCAGCCCTTGAACGATTACAAGAAATGGAATGCAATCGAGAGAATATTACATGATGTGTATGTAATTTACTTTGGTAACATAAGCAATGTTGATTACTGTGGAGAAATAGCCACAGGAGAAGAAATAGGAGTGATCTAAGTATGGGATTTACTAAAAAGACATGGAAGGACAGGCTTGTAGAGCATGCCGGAAGAAGAAAATTGACCAATGTTGCAACGGGAGTGACAGAGACGGTAGATGTGACAAGAGCAGAAGGAACAGAGTCACAGGCGGGAGATATGTTTAATGCAACAAATATGAATGATCTGGAAGCCAGGACATACAATGCATTTAATGATGTAGTAAAAATATATACTAACACAAGCGTAGCAGCTTCAGCATGGGAAACCTATACAGCATCGTTAGACAATGAAGCAGCTATTATAGCAGAAGGGTATACATATAAGGCAGATATTACTTTATCTGGAATAACAGCGGCACATGCTGCGAAGGTATGCTTTGCACCAGCGGAAATCCAGGATGGAGTATTTGCACCATATGTAAATTCACAGGCGGGTAAGATTAGAATCTATGCAAATTCCAAGCCTATAGCAGCGATTACAATACCAACAATTTACGCAGTTAAGAAGGGAGTATAAGCAATGTACAGTGTAGCTTTCGTAGTTAAGGATAATAAGAAATACTACAATAAACATAGAGAAAAGTACCATCTCGATCAGGAAGATGCCGTATTGGAAGAGATACCACAAGACACTACAGACAAAATGCCATATTACTACTGGGACAATGAAACCTGGAAGTTTGATGAAAGCAGCTATTACAAGGACCAGGATGAGAAGGAAGCCCAGGCAGCAGAAGAGGAAAAGAAACAGGAAGAAGAAGCAGAGCTTGCGATATCGCAGGAGGATCTTATCAATGCGATAACGGAAATGGCACAGATAATCTCCGATCTTCAGGATCAGGTCAATAAACTTAGCGGAGTGGAGGAATAATCATGGCAGTTATCTATTATAAGAGAGTAAAATCAGGAAAAATGGAACTGGAAGATGTACCGGATATGTGGTGGTCAACCGTTGAACAGATGCTGAAAGGGGATGAGTAGTATGTTTACATCGGAACCCAATAGTAATTTAGGCGGCGAACTTGAATTAACGATAGTAGGTGGAGGATACAATGATGCCGGCGGGTATGGAGAACTATACTTGCCAAATACTCATAATTTTAAAACCGTAGTTTTTTCTGATTATTCAACAAATGGAACAGTTTTATCACCACCATCAATATCCATAGATGGTACTAAAAATAATATTGTAGTTGGACAAAGCTATAACATAGAAAAAAGCTCAGTTTCTATAAATGTTAATCAGTGGTCTAATTCATATAAATCCACAAAAATTACAGCAACTTTTAAATAGTCATTAGTTATTGTAAAAACAATAAATTACTAAGCAATTTAATTTAAAGCTACAACAATCGAACATGCCCAATATGTCTTATAATATATAGTTGTACTTGTTGCTTTTACGATAAGTAAATATGTGGCATTTGGGTCAGTAGATGATGTGGTACTTTTAGTGGTAGATATATTTAAAATCTCATCACATCCAGATAATTCGGTATAACTCCACCCTCCAATAGCTATGATGTAATATTTACCAATATCTGCCGCAAAACTTCTAGTAATTGCACCAGTACTACCCGCTGTAGCATCATATGATACTACTTTTGTTGGATTAATTAAATTACTATAAACACCATAATGAAAATAGTTGAAAAAGATGCATAATAATTGTAGAATTAAGGTAGAAACAAAGAGAGCCAAGAGCCGATAGAGATAATTCTTTATCGGCTCTTTTCACGTGGTGGGAGGAGAAGAAAATGAAGGTATTGGAAAAGTCAAATGTAGTTTGGGGAGCAGTCGCAACATTCTTGGCTGCTGTATTTGGACAGTATTGGTTCCTGTTTGTAGGCTTCCTTGTGTTGAATGTAGTCGATTATGCAACAGGCATCATAAAGGCAAAATTTTATGAAAAGAATGAATCATCCGCAGTAGGTGCAAAAGGAATCCTGAAAAAAGTTATGTACTGGGTAGTTATTGGAATCGCATTCTTTGTGGCAGATTGCTTTGTCAAATTCGGAGAAATCTTGGGGTTGAATCTTAGCTTCATGGTCTTATTTGGATGGTTTACGTTAGCTTCATACGAGATTAATGAAATTCGTAGCATTCTGGAGAATTGCGTAGTTATGGGAATTAATGTACCAGAATTTTTGATTAAAGGGCTGGATATTACGCAAAAGCTAGTGAACAGTAAAACAGATGGAGAAGAGGCATAACATGAAGAGAGGAATTGACGTAAGCCGTTGGAATGCAATAAGGGACTATGATGCTCTTAAACGAAGTGGCGTAGAATTTGCTATAGTAAAGGTAAATAATGCGGGGAATGCACCGGATACGAGATTCCACGAACATATGGCAGGATTTAAAGCGGCAGGAATCCCGGCAAAGGATGGCTATAATTATTGCTATGCCAATACAAAAGAAAAAGCACATAGAGCGTCCGATAGCTTTGTAAATTTAGCATTGCCATACGGTATAGAAATGATGTGGTTAGACCTGGAAGATGCTTCTATGCAAGGCTGCGGTAGTAAAATACTGGATATAATAAAAGTATACAGAGATACTGCAGAACAAGCAGGAATGAAATTCGGAATTTACACAGGTGCTTCTTTTTACAAACCATATTTACAGCGATATATTGGTGAATTAAGAGATATACCATTCTGGTGGGCACGCTACCCATCCACGCAGGACAAACTTATTACAGACCCTGTACCAACTACCCAGAATCTTCCAAGGGACTTAGATTTGGATGGATGGCAGTACAGCTCCAAGGGACGTGTAAATGGTGCGCAGGGATATCTGGATCTAAATGTGTGGTATGAGGATAATCCAGTGTGTAACACAACAACAATGATTCCAGTAGAATATAATCCATTTACAGAACCTATTCGTAATGTGACGGTAGGAATTACTGGCAACGATGCAAACTGGGTATTGTGGTACTTATGGCGCTTCGGAAAAATTACGGACGTAACTTTAATTAATGGAATTATTACAGCAGAAGAGGTTGTATTAATTAAAGAAGTACAGTTATTACTTGGACTTACAGCAGATGGAATTGTTGGGAAAAATACAAGAGCTGTATGGAAAAAGATATGTTAAACTCGGATGTGTTTCTACCTATTTAATTGTATTTAGTAATAATAAACAATAGATAATGTGTAACAAAAGTATAACATAGATATGCGTAACGCTTTATTTTGCGCGTGTTTATATTACCCAGAGTATAATTTAGAAGATTTAAAGAGAACTCAAGCATAGTCTTGGGTTCTTTTTTGTTGTAAGAAAGTTTAGTACGAGTTTTTACATTTGGCTTGCATTCAGCGAAACGGTAT
>CAVBMG010000059.1:2550-21781 GCA_963596435.1 Agathobacter sp. | reverse complement strand
GCGGGAATCGAACCCGTCTCTCCAGCTTGGGAAGCTAGCGTTCTACCGATGAACTATATCTGCATGTTTACATAAAAATATGAAGTTAATATCATTATAATCTCTGGTTATAGAAATGCAAGTCATTTCATATAGAAAAGTGCAATAAAAAGTGTTGCACTTTTTTGTGCGTTATGCTATCATGTATCACAGTGACGCACAAATGTCTTTGAGCGAGAAACAAGAAATGAGAGGTACGAAAGTTTTATGGAGGGGACGAACGTATATTATGTCGTTAAGAAAGGAGCACTGCCGGAAGTACTGCTTAAAGTAGTCGAGGCAAACCGTCTGATTGATACACAGAAGGCTGCATCCGTACAGGAAGCAGTGGATATGGTTGGAATCAGCAGAAGCTCTTATTATAAATACAAAGATGATATTTTCCCATTCCATGATTCAGCACAGGGAACGACGCTGACATTATCCTGTCAGATGAATGATGAGCCGGGGCTGCTGTCAGACGTATTGAAGGTAGTAGCAGAATTCAAGGCAAATATATTGACGATTCATCAGTCCATTCCCATTAACGGGATAGCTTCTTTGTCGCTGAGTATTCAGATTCTGGCGGCAACGGGAGATGTATCAGAGATGATACAGGAGATGGAGAAGAAGAACGGCGTACATAGTGTGAAGGTCTTGGCGAGAGAGTGATAAATAGGGATAACCCCTGAATATAAACAGTAGAGGAGATATGGAATGATTAAAGCAGCGATATTTGGTTATGGTACAGTTGGAAGCGGTGTATATGAGGTACTTACAAGAAACAGTGCCATGATACAGGGAAAGCTTGGAGACAGAATTGAAGTAAAGTATGTTCTGGACCTGAGAGAATTTCCAGGTGATCCGGTACAGGATGTGCTGGTGCATGATGTGAATACGATTCTGTATGATGAAGAAGTATCTATTATCTGCGAGACGATGGGTGGAGAGAAGCCGGCATATGATTTCACCAGATGCGCACTGGAGCTTGGCAAGAGCGTATGTACTTCCAATAAAGAGCTGGTAGAGAAGCACGGAGCAGAGCTTTTAAAGATCGCGCAGGAGCATCATTGCAGTTATCTCTTTGAAGCAAGTGTAGGTGGTGGTATTCCTATTATCAGACCGTTATGCACCTCTCTGGCACAGGAGCATATAGAATCCATTACAGGTATTCTCAATGGTACGACAAACTATATCCTGTCCAAGATGGAGAATGAGGGAGCAGATTTTGAAACAGTGCTTAAAAGAGCACAGGAGAAGGGCTACGCTGAACGTAATCCGGAAGCTGATGTATGCGGATATGACGCAGGTCGTAAGATTGCGATTCTGACATCACTGGCATATGGTAAGAATGTGGATTTCGCAGATCTGTATGTAGAGGGAATCACACAGATCACCAAGACGGATTTTGCATATGCAAAGAAGCTTGGTACTACAATTAAGTTATTTGCCAAGAGCCAGTGCATAGATGGAAAATATTATGCAATGGTAGCGCCTTTTATGGTGACTGCTGACAACCCATTGTATGCAGTACAGAATGTATTCAATGCAATTCTGGTACACGGCAATATGGTAGGTGACACCATGTATTATGGAAAAGGCGCCGGCAAGCTTGCAACAGCAAGTGCAGTTGTAGCAGATGTCATTGATTGTGCAAAACATCTGGGCAAGCATGTACAGGTCATCTGGGAAGAAGACAAGCTGGAGATTTCACCGATGGATGATTTCACAAGACGTTTCTTTGTAAGAGTAAAAGGAACAGACAGAGCACAGATCACAGAGAATTTCGGTGAAGTAGAATTCATAGATTCTGTAGCAGAAGAGGAAACAGGTTTCATCACTTCTGAAATGACAGAGAAGGCATATGAGGAATGTGCAAAGAAAGCGGGCAACGTAATCAACCGCATCCGTTTTGAGAATTAAGGGCTGTATGAAAAATAAGGAAAGGTAAGGTAATTGGAAAATGAAGAAAGTAGTTAAATTCGGTGGAAGCTCACTGGCAAGCGCAGAGCAGTTCAGAAAAGTAGGTGAGATCATTCATGCAGATGAGAACAGAAAGTATGTTGTTCCATCCGCACCGGGTAAACGCTATGATGGAGATACAAAGGTAACAGATATGCTTTATGGATGCTATGATCTGGCTGAGAAGGATCATGATTTCATGAAGGAAATGACACAGATTGAGAAGCGCTATCAGGAGATTATTGATGGGCTGAATCTGGATTTGGACTTGACCAGGGAATTTGACACAATTATTGATAATTTCAAGAAAAAGGCAGGAACTAACTATGCAGCCAGCCGTGGAGAGTATCTCAACGGTATTATCATGGCAAATTATCTGGGCTATGAATTTGTTGATCCAGCAGAAGCAATCCGTTTCAATGAAGCTGGTGTCTTTGATGCAGAGCTGACACAGAAATTATTGTCCAAGAGACTTGAGAATGTAGAGAGAGCTGTTATTCCAGGTTTCTACGGCGCTATGGCTGACGGCGTAGTAAAGACTTTTTCCAGAGGTGGTTCTGATATCACAGGTTCTATCGTGGCGAAGGCTGTACAGGCTGATGTATATGAGAACTGGACAGATGTATCTGGCTTTAAGATCGCAGATCCCCGTATCATCAAGAATCCGGAAGGAATAGATATCATTACATACAGCGAATTACGTGAATTGTCTTACATGGGGGCAACCGTACTTCATGAAGATGCTATTTTCCCGGTTAGAAAAGAAGGTATTCCTATCAATATCAAGAATACCAACGCACCGGAAGATGAGGGTACATGGATCGTAGGTAACACCTGCCAGAAATCCAAGTATGTCATTACAGGTATCGCAGGTAAGAAGGGCTTTGCTTCTATTAATATAGAAAAAGATATGATGAACTCCGAGATCGGTTTTGGACGTAAGGTACTTCAGGTATTTGAAGAGTACGGTATCTCTTTTGAGCATATGCCATCCGGTATTGATACATTAAGCGTAATGGTACATCAGTCCGAATTTGAAGCAAAAGAGCAGAATGTCTTATCAGGTATCAGCAAAGCCGTTAATCCAGACCATATTGATATTCAGTCTGATCTGGCACTGATCGCAGTTGTTGGACGTGGTATGAAAGCAACCAGAGGTACAGCAGGTCGTATTTTTGCAGCACTGGCACATGCCAATGTAAATGTCAGAATGATCGATCAGGGCTCCAGTGAGTTGAACATCATTATCGGCGTATCCAATGAAGATTTCGAAGCTGCAATCAAGGCAATTTATGCTATCTTTGTAGAAATACGTCTGTAATAGAGTGGATGTACAAATAAAAAAGAATTGACATTTATATAATTTTTACTTATAATAAATAAGCGTCTTCCGGTAAGGAAGACCATGCGGATATGGCGGAATTGGCAGACGCGCCAGATTTAGGTTCTGGTGGGAGACCGTGCAGGTTCAAGTCCTGTTATCCGCAGGAGTATGTAAGGGTTTTTTATCTTGGTATGAGGTAAGGAGCCCTTTTCTTTTTGATAATATATGAATAGGAAAAAGAGCAAAAATCAGTTAATATATTGAATTGCTTTTACAAATATCCTAAAATATAAGTAACAGTTGTAACGAAATTTAGGCATTTGTTAACGAATGTCTAATTCTTTTTGCAAAGGTACGTGTTATACTGTGATACAGACTAAAGAAAAATGGGTGACGAAGCAGCCACATCATAGAATAGTAGAAAGAGGAGTTGTATTGTGGAGAACATAATTCAGATTTTCAAAGATGATGTGCGGGGACTCGGCAAGAATATTCTCGCATTGGTAATTGCATTAGGATTATGCGTGATTCCATCCCTGTATGCATGGTTCAATATTTATTCCAACTGGGACCCTTATGCGAATACAGGTAACGTATCCATAGCAGTAGCATCCAGTGATGCAGGCTATACGAAGGATGATGGAACCTATGTGAATATGGGTGATGCAGTCATAGAACAGCTGGAGGAGAATGATAAGCTGGGCTGGACTTTCCCTGCAACACCTCAGGATGCAATTGATGGCGTGTACAGCGGCGAGTACTATGCGGCTTTGATCATGGAAGAAGATTTCAGCCAGAGTATGTATGACTGTCTTGCCAACGGCATGGAGCACCCTAAGATTTTATATTATGAGAATGAGAAAAAGAATGCAATTGCAGTAAAGATCACGGATTCTGGAACATCTTCACTGCAACAGAGCATTAATCAGGAATTTACAGAAGTAGTGGTAACGACATTGGCTGAGAATCTGGATACGATTGCAGGCGATGATGACGGAAGCCTGTATAATCAGCTGCTGACACAGCTTAATTCTGTAAATGATAATCTGTTAAGCTATAATGCATTATTGTCATCTTTTATAGAATGTAACACATCTTTGTCAGATACAGTACTGGATATGAAGACGGTAGTTTCCAAGCTGACCTCGACTATGAACAGCATTAACAGCACAGCCAATACTGCAAAAAGTGAGGCGAAAGCAGCTGCTGATAAATTACAGTCCGGTGTAAATACGGCATCTAATGTAGCGAATACAGCAATTGGTGTGAAGTTGAATAAAATGGCAGTGGCAGTGACAGCAGCGAACAATGCGGCTAATGCTGCACAGAGTGAGCTCTCTAAAAACGGAAATTCTACAGTAATTGCAGACAGCCTCAATACTACAGCAGCGAATATGGGAACGATTTCTTCGACTGCACTGGATATTGCCAACGATTTAGAACAATATAAAGGTTATGGTTCTGATGACCAGATCGTCAGTCTGCAGAATCGTCTGAAAGCGATGTCCACTAGTGCATCAGTAGCAAAAGAAGCTGCATCCAAGGCGGCCACAACATCCAAAAAGGTGGAGCTGACGGCAGGTGCTATTGCTGATGCCAACAGTCAGATCATCAGTGCAGGGATTGATCAGGCTGTAGCGCAGATTCCTTCCCTGAATCAGGAAATTTATGGAGATCTTAGCTCTAAGGTACTGCAGGCAGCAGGCAATGTGAACAGCTCTATAACCAGTACGGTAAATGCATTGCCTTCAGGGCAGAATGTAGATGTCAGCGGCATGGGAGATGTTCTTGATGGCATCAGCGCATCACTGCTTGCAGGAAATGATGCACTGGCAGGAACACAGACTGTACTTTCTAATGCAACGGATAAGCTGACGAATATTATTACACAGCTGGAGAGTGTCAGCGATGGTGAACAGTATCAGAAGCTTATGGAGATTATGGAGAATGACCCTTCTTTGTATGGAGAATTTCTGTCACAGCCTGTAACTGTAACGACACAGCCGGTTTATGAGACAACAACCTATGGCTCTGCTGTAACTCCTTTTTATACCACACTTGCCCTGTGGGTTGGTGCTATCATTCTGGTATCCCTGATGAAGGTAAAAGTAGTACCTAAGGGGTCTTATCAGAATGCAAAGGATTATGAGCTTTTCTTTGGAAGATATATTCTGTTCTTCTTATTAGGACAGTTGCAGTCTCTGATCTGCGTATATGGAGATCTGAATCTGCTCGGCGTACAGTGCCATGAACCGGGTAAGCTGTATCTCATCGGTGCAGTGACCAGCTTTACTTTTACCCTGATGATTTATACGCTGACTATTTCCTTTGGTGATATTGGTAAGGCGTTTGCCGTTGTTATCATGGTTATTCAGATTGCAGGTTCCAGTGGTACATACCCGATAGAGCTTCTGCCGGATATATTCCAGGCAATTTATCGTTACTTCCCATTCCCATATGCAATCAATGCCATGCGTGAAACAATCAGTGGCATGTATGAGAATGATTACAGCATATATATGGGTCAGCTGCTGATTTTTGCAGTGGCTTCACTGGTAGTAGGGTTAGTTATCCGTAAGCCTTTTATGAAAGTCAACCATTTCATTGAGGAACGTATGGAAGATACACAATTGATGTAAAGGAAATGGCGGTGATAGAATATGCAGGATACAAAAGAACAATCATTTGAAAAAATCATGGAGTATGAGAAGAAAATCCATGAGAAGAATCAACAGAGAATCAAAATCGGAATCAGACTGGTTATCATTATTCCCCTGATATTCCTGACTGTTATGTTCAAACTCGACAGCTCCAAGGTCGTATTTCTTGTACTTTGGATCGTGTCATTGTTTGCCATTTCCCTATATCTGATCGTTGTGGAGTATATGGATTATCAGATGCAGGAGAAGTTAAAAGAACTGGGCATTAAGGAAGAAGATGCGGATATCAAGAGACTGATAAATGATAATCTTGTTGTGGAGAAGGTTATCGAGAGCACCGGTCTTCTTGAGGATAAGCAGGCACAGGATGTAGAGGAAGTTGCGCTGGAAGAGCAGGCGCAGTCACGTATGAGAAAGATGCCTGTAAAGTATACTGCTGAACCTCATGTAAAGAGAGTTGTGAGAAGTAATGCAACTCCAAGGGTGAAGGGAGAAGTGGTAAGTCCCGTAATGCAGGAAATAGAAGAGGACGTTGTGAGAAAGCCCAAGATACATGAAGTAATAGAAGAGGCAGGCATACATGAAGAGCCGGTAGTGGAACAGCATCATACAGATGAGCTCACACAGGCAGAGGAAGAACTGGTAGAGAGCATCCGAAAGTATGTAGCGACTCTGGGTATGCAGGCAGCAGCGATTCCTGCGATTGATGATGTGCAGCGCAAAGATGCGCAGGATTATGCAGCAATGCGTAAGGCAAGAGCAGCATCAAGGCGTCCAAAATCCCAGGATGAAGTGAGAGACTAAGAGGAGAAGCAGAAATGAAGAATATATGTCAGATTTTTATTACGGATTTTAAACGAATCAAGACCAATGTAGTAGCTGTCGTTATTATGCTTGGTCTGATCATACTGCCCTCCTTGTATGCGTGGTTCAATATCCTGTCGAACTGGGACCCGTATGGAGAGGCATCAACCTCCAAGATCAAGGTTGCTGTGGCATCCGATGATGAAGGCGTAGATATAGAAGGTACATATTTTAACATGGGTGATAAGGTGATTTCTGCACTGGAAGCCAATACGACTATCGGATGGGTCTTTACAGATACGACACAGGAAGCCATTGACGGAGTATACAGTGGAGATTATTATGCAGCGCTGATTATGCCGGAGGACTTTACCTCTGACCTGGTAAGTTTCTTGTCAGATGATGTGCAGCATCCGGAGATCATTTACTATGAGAATGAGAAGAAGAATGCCATTGCACCTAAGATTACGGCAAAAGCCAAGACAGCAGTGCAGCAGCAGGTCAATGCAACCTTTGTCAGTACACTGGCAGAAGTATTGACTACGGCGGCAGATTCCCTGATGGACACGTCAAGCTTACAGGCAATGGGAGTAACGAATGCGGATTCTCTGGTAGACGTACTGATTGACAAGCTCAACAGTGCGATTACAGAGCTGAATACCTATGAAGCATTGGTGGATTCTTTCCTGATTGTGACAGATTCTGTCACAGCGACTGCTGATATGGCACAGGATTCCACAGCCGCAGAGGATGCAATCAGTTCAGGGAAAAGTGCCATTTCTCAGGCACAGGGCGCATTGAATACAGGATTGGCTTCGTATCTGAGTATATCCAAGTCTCTGGCAGCAAGTCTAAGCAGTGTCAGAAGCCTGTTGAACAGTGTATCAGAGAGCTATACACAGATGCAGGATGATATGGCAGCCTTCAATGACAGTCTGGTCGTAATGGGTGTGAATCTGCATCAGACGAGAGACCTGATTACAGATATGAAGAACAATCTGCAGGAATCTGTGAATACTTTAACAGATCTAAAAGAAGGTGACAGCTATCAGATGTTAATGGAGCTGTTGAACACAGATCCTGATGCTATCGGTGGCTTCATGGCTTCGCCTGTTGAGATAGAGACTGAGCACGTATATCAGATTGAGAATTATGGTTCTGCCATGTCTCCTTTCTATTCAGTGCTTGCTCTTTGGGTAGGTGCACTGATTCTGGTAGCAATCATACATGTGAAGGTGCATCCGATTGAAGGAATAACAGATGTGAAGCCGGTGGAGACTTATGTGGGAAGATATGTGCTTTTCTTCCTGATTGGACAGCTGCAGACCTTACTTACTGTGCTGGGTGATTTGTATTACGTAGGAATCCAGTGTCTGTATCCGTTCAAATTCTGGCTGGCAGCAGCTACGGCAAGTTTCGTATTTACCCTGTTCATTTACTCTCTGACAGTTGCCTTTGGTAACGTTGGGGAAGCGCTGGCAATTGTTGTCATGGTTATTCAGGTAGCAGGTGCGGGCGGTACATTCCCGATGGAAGTATTACCTCAGATTTATCAGGATCTTTACAAGTATCTGCCGTTCCCATATGCAATGAATGCACTTCGTGAGACAGTCGGTGGATTATACGAGAATTATTATTGGGATTGCATCAGACACTTATTGCTCTACATTCCTGTTTCTGTTATCATAGGATTAGTATGCGGTAAACCGTTTGAAAAACTGAATCACAAGATTGAAGAGAATAAGGAAGATTCAGGGGTTATGCTGTAATCCATGATGGGGAGGACACGAAATTGGCAAAACTGTATTTTTATTATGGAGCAATGAACAGCTCTAAGACAGCCAATGCATTGATGACACATTTTAACTATGAAGAAGTAGGACAGAAGGCTTTGCTGTGCAAGACAGAAGCAGATACGAGAGATGGAGCACGCAAGATACGCTCCAGAATCGGACTGGAAATGGAATGTATTCTGTTAAAAGAGCTGGAACTGATGACGGAGGAACAGATTCGTGCATATGACTGCATTATCGTAGATGAAGTACAGTTTGCAACCAAAGAACAGATAGATTTCCTGTCAGACATTGTGGATTTTATGGAGGTTCCTGTAGTCTGTTATGGACTCAGGGCAGATTTCCAGAATAATCTGTTTGAAGGAAGCCAGAGACTGATAGCCATAGCTGATACGATCAGCGAGGTTAAGACAGTCTGCTGGTGTGGTAAGAAGGCTACCTGCAATGCCAGATATAATAAGCAGGGCATTGTAAGAGATGGAGAACAGGTATTTCTTGGGGCAAATGACAGCTATGTGGCATTATGCCGTAAGCATTTCAAGCTTGGTATGTTAGGACCTAATATAGAGATTGACGTGGAAGAATAGGGTATATACATTACCTATTCAAAGACACGGCTGCTCATATTGGAGTTATGGTAGGCAGGGTCACTTGTGACATCCTGATCGAACCATTCAGGAGCCAGGAATGCATTGGCAGTGTCAATATCGGGAAATTCCACTTCTGCCATGATAAGTGGGGCAAAAGGCTGTGCAAAGACATCCAGTTCAATGACAAGCTGTATGTCAGTCTGAGGAACATATCCTTTGGCAAACTCCGGCTTGGTAATAGGAATCACATATCTCTTCTTGGAGATGATGTTTCCATCGGCTTTTGCAAGAAGATGCTGATAGGAGGTCTCATCCAGAGGAAGATTGTACTCTTCTCTTGCCATAAGCCCTTTACCCTTATAAGTCATGTAGTAGTGGTCATCCTCCTTGCGGACTCTGATAACCGGATTGGTATTAAGATAAGCCTGTTCGATGACATGACAGGGATAGGATTCCAGGTCAGCCGGGAGTTCTTTTAAAGTAAATTTACGTTCTATTTCCATGGGTGTACGTCCTTTCCAGATTCATAAATATGATAACAGTATACCATAGTTAGCTGTCCTTTAACAGTGGTATTACTGCTGACGGCTGTTACTGCGGTATTCGCCCGGTGTTACATGCATGTATTTCTTGAAGGTTCTGTTGAAATAGCTGATATTATTGAAGCCTATCTCGAGCGCAATATCGCTGATTCCCCGGTCTGTCTCCAATAACAGACGGGTACTGGTTCCTATGCGGTAGAAGTTTAAATATTCAATAGGTGACATACGTGTCATTTTCTTAAACACGCGGCAGAGATGTTCCCGGCTCAAATGGAAGTAAGCAGCCAGAACATCCAGTGTAATCTGCGATTCATAATGTGTATGGATATAATCAATGATGGATTTGACCAGCGCAATACGATAGTCGGAAGCTCTCTCAGGTACAGAGGCGCAGGAAGTTCCATGTTGATAATAGAGTGACCATATGATATATAGCCTTGCTTTGATCAGTAATTCAAAGCAGGGCTTTTTTTGTGTGAAAAGGGCATAAATATCCGACAGGGCATCCGTAATGCCATATTCCCGGGCACTCTGCCTGGAGAGGACGGTAGGAAAGAGAATGGTCTCCTGGAATACAGAATCAAAATATTGCTGCTGAATCGTATCCTGGATGGAGCTGGATAACAGATCAGGATGAAAGACTACTGCGTAGAAATCAAAGGTATCACCCAGAAGGGCAGTGACCAGATGCAGATGATTAGGAAGAATAAAGGCAACATAGCCTTCCCTGAGCTCATAGCGGTTATTATTGAGAATCAGGACAGCACGGCCTTTTGTCACCACAAGAATCTCAATCTCTTCATGCCAGTGGCAGGCAATGCGCTCTTCGGTGCGTGTATCACTGGATACTTCATGAATCATAAGGGGAAACATGGCATTACCATGAGGCAGCTGTTCCTGTAGAAGCAGGGAAGGTGTATTCATCAGTCGTCACTCCTTTCTATGATATTCCATATAATATCAATTCTGTGTTAGTGCATGCTAAATATAGCCTAGAAAATATCAAAAATCATCACTATAATGTCAGTATAAAGGATCGCGGATAGAGATGCAAGTGACTAAAGGAGGATATGTGGATGTATTACGAACAAAAAGAATCTGGATTATTAGTACGTCATAAGAATGAGAGAATGTATATTGAAGCCTGGGGCAGGGACTCTTTAAGAGTGAGAACCACGCAGTATGTGGATTTCACAGGCAGAGACTGGGCTTTGAGTGAAGAAGTAGAGAATAAGCTTGCAGATGTAGAGGTTAAGATTGACGGGCAGCAGGCTACCATACGAAATGGCAGATTATCAGTCAGAGTCAATGATGCAGGTGTTCTGACTTTTTATAAGGATGGCAAGATGCTTCTGCGTGAGTACCACAGAGATTATTCAGGAACAGAGTGTAAAGAAAGCCGCTGCCTGAAAATTGTCGGACGTACTTACAAGCCTATCATTGGTGGGGATTATCAGATCATACAGCGTTTTGAAGGAATAGATGGCGAGAAAATATATGGTATGGGTCAGTATCAGCAGAAGTATCTGGATCTCAAGGGCTGCGTGCTGGAGCTGGCACAGCGCAATTCACAGGTATCCATTCCTTTTGCAGTGTCCAGTATGGGATATGGCTTCCTGTGGAATCATCCAGGCGTTGGTCAGGTGTCTTTTGGCAAGAATTATACAGAATGGAAGGCAGACGCTGCCAAAGAACTGGATTACTGGATCACAGTAGGAGATACGCCTAAGGAACTGATCGAGAAGTACACAAGTGTAACAGGAAGAACTCCTATGGTACCGGAAGGGCTTCTTGGATTGTGGCAGTGCAAGCTTCGATATCGTACACAGGAAGAAGTACTGAGCGTTGCACGTAAATATAAAGAGCTGAATATTCCACTGGATGTTATTGTTATTGATTTCTTCCACTGGACGAGACAGGGTGACTGGAAGTTCGATCCTGAGTACTGGCCAGATCCCAAGGCTATGTGTGACGAATTACATGCAATGGGAACCAGGGTTGTCGTATCAGTATGGCCGTCTGTGGATAAGAAGAGTGAGAACTTCGCAGAAATGGAAGAGCGTGGATTACTGATCCGTACAGAACGCGGTGCGATTCAGACTTATGATTTCCAGGGAGATTGTCTGGAGATTGATGCGACTAACCCGGAAGCAAGGGCTTTTGTATGGGAGAAATGCAAGAAGAATTACTATGATTATGGAATAGATATGTTCTGGCTGGATAATTCAGAACCGGACTATGGTATCTATGATTATGACAATTATCGTTATCAGCTGGGATGTGCACTGGAAGTCAGCAATTTGTATCCACAGATGTATACAAGAGCCTTTTATGATGGAATTAAGAGCGTAGAGCCTGATAAGGCACAGTTACATCTGGTAAGAAGTGGATGGGCAGGAAGCCAGAAATATGCGACTCTTATCTGGTCAGGTGATGTCCCAAGCAGCTTTGAAGCCATGGAAGACCAGCTCAGTGCAGGTCTTAATATGGGACTTGCAGGCATTCCCTGGTGGACGACAGATATTGGCGGTTTCATGACAGATGATGTGAATGCTCCTGAATTTCGTGAGTTACTGCTCAGATGGTATGAATGGGCTGTATTTACACCATTCTTACGTATGCACGGTGACAGAGGACCTCATGATATTGCACCACTTTCTGATAAGGAATGGGGCGGCGGTCATCTGTATACAGGTCATTCCAATGAGCTGTGGAGCTATGGGGAAGAAGCCTTTGCTATCATGAAGAAGCAGTTGGAGGTCAGATGGGGACTCAAGTCATATATTGAGAGCATCATGGAAGAGGCAACACAGAATGGTTCTCCACTGATGCGTACCATGTTCTATGAATTCCCGGAGGATGAGAAATGCTGGAACATTACAGACCAGTATATGTTTGGCGCCAGATACCTGGTAGCGCCGATTCTGGAGCTTGGACAGCGCAGCAGAAAGGTATATCTGCCACAGGGCACCTGGAAAAATATCAATGATGGCAAAATCTGTGAGGGAGGCTGCGTGATCGAAGCAGATGCACCGCTTGCATATATTCCTGTATTTGAAAAAATGTCGTAAATGGTGTATAAATATATCAGTTACGATAATTTAAGGAAAGGGATGTGTAATGTGAAGAAAGCAGCGGTATTTTTTGGAACGGGATATGAGGAAATAGAAGCTCTTACAGTGGTGGATCTATTAAGGAGAGCCGGCATTGAAGTTACCTGTGTAGCCATAGATGGACAAAAACAGGTCATGGGAGCCCATCATATTAACGTAGATATGGATGCAGCGATAGAGGGGCTGGACTTTGACAGCTTTGATATTCTGGTGTGTCCGGGTGGAATGCCAGGAACGAAGAACCTGGAAGCATGTAAGGCACTGACAGATCAGCTCAAGCGCTTCTATGAAAGCGGCAGACTGATCGGTGCCATCTGTGCAGCACCGCAGATCTTTGGACATCTGGGATTTTTGAAGAACAGGAAAGCATGTATCTATCCGGGAATGGAAGCAGAATTGATTGGAGCAGAAGTGACCTATGATCAGGTTACACAGTCAGACAATGTAATTACCAGCCGTGGCATGGGTACAGCGATTGCCTTTGGATTACAGATCATTGCCAATCTGCTGGATCAGAAGACAGCAGACGAACTGGCAGCCAAAATTGTATACAGATAATTAGCATATAGCATCTTATGGATAGATATTGCATCAAGTTTTGACAATATTTCCGTAAGATGCTATAATTATTTGTAATAATTTATTAAAAAGCGTATAATTGACTGATAATAGAATGGAGAAATCTTCTGCATGATCACGGATGATGAATTTCAGAGAATCGTGAAATATATGAAGCGTAAAGCAGGAATTAATCTAAGTGCCAAGAGAGTACTGATTCAGGGCAGACTGGATAATTATCTGCAGAAGAATGGATATGAATCCTATAGCCAGTTTCTGGATGTGGTAGAGAATTATCCAACGGGTATAGAAGCAGAATATATGCTTAACGCCCTGACGACCAACCACACCTATTTCTGGAGGGAACATGAGCAGTTCCTGTATCTAAAGGAGCATGTATTTCCGCAGATGGCAAGAAGGGAGGCCAAAAGCAGGGACTGGCATATCTGGTGTGCAGCTTCTTCCACGGGAGAAGAACCCTATACACTGGCGATGCTGTGTATGGATTATCTGGGGTTAGATCATCCTAACTGGGATACACAGGTGCTGGCAACGGATATAGATACGCATGTACTGGATATCGCAAGAAAAGGCATCTATCCAAAAGACTCCGTGGAACATCTTCCCCATTCCTATGTGAGACGTTTCTTTCGCAATTACAGTGATAAGGAATATCAGGTGACGAAGGAGTTAAAAGAACAGGTTCTGTTCAGGCAGTTCAATTTGATGAATCCATTGCCTTTTAGCAGACCACTTCATGTAGTGTTTTTAAGAAATGTCATGATTTATTTTGAAGAGGAGACCAAGCTTCGGCTTTTGAATCAGATCTACGACAAGCTGATACCGGGGGGATATCTGTTCATAGGTTCCACAGAGTCTATTAATCAGAATCATGGCAAATTTGAATATATCAAACCATCTGTATACAGAAAGCCGTTGTATTAAAATGAGAAGAATCAGGGTATTACTTGTAGCGGGCAACTGTCGGCTGCTGGATATTCTGCGCAGGGTTATCAGCGCAGATAAGGAACTGCATATTGTTGCCGAGGCTTCCAATGCCTATACTGCAAGAGACCAGATACTGACAAGTCACCCGGATGTGATGCTTCTGTGTGATGATCTCCCCCGTATGAAGGGAATTGTCTTTTTGGAGAAGCTTATACCACAATATCCGCTGGCAACGGTGGTATTATGCGGGCTGGACAGAGAAAAGGCAGCGTATGATGCCGGCGCAGTAAGGGTTGTTATGGAACCCGAGCTGGAGAATATGACTGATACGGAAAGCATTCAGATGCTGCATCGGGAGAAGCTTGGTGAGCATTTGAAAAAGGCATGCCATATGGACAGTTCTATGCAGTCTCCAGTATTAGAAATAGAAAAAGGAAAAGAAGCAGAAGCTGACAGTCATACCGGTGTGATTGCCATGGGGGCTTCCACTGGTGGAACAGAAGCAATCTATCAGGTGGTGAAATCCCTGAAAAAGGATGTACCGGGGATTGTCATGGTACAGCATATGCCGCCGGGCTTTACACAAATGTATGCCCAGAGACTGAATCAGGAATGTGAAATAGATGCAAAGGAAGCCGTGACCGGAGATATTGTGAGAAGAGGACAGATACTGCTGGCGCCGGGAGACCGGCATATGCGTTTGGTGAAGGTGAACGGTACCTATCAGGTGGAATGCAGAGTAGGACCCAAGGTCAGTGGACATTGTCCTTCTGTGGATGTCCTTTTTGAATCAGTAGCCAGAACTGCCGGTGAAGATGCCATAGGGGTACTTATGACGGGAATGGGCAGAGACGGTGCCCAGGGGCTGCTTAAAATGCGTCAGGCAGGAGCTGTTACAATCGGTCAGGATGAGAAGAGCTGCGTTGTGTATGGCATGCCAAAGGTCGCTTATGAAATAGGAGCAGTAACATATCAGGTATCATTGGAGCAGATTGCTCAGAAGATATATTATTTGTCAGAGAAGAAGCCAAAATAAATCAGGTAACTGATGGAGAGACAGTTACGGAAAGGGATAGGGTACAGTTATGAGAATATTGATTGCAGAGGATGATTTTGCCAGCAGGAAGTTATTACTGAAATTTATGTCTGAATATGGTGAGTGTGATGTGACAGTGGATGGTATGGAAGCAATAGACGCCTATCTGATGTCACTGGAAGAGAAGGAGCCATATGATCTGATCTGTCTGGATGTTATGATGCCGGTGATGGATGGATATCAGGCATTGAAGAATATCAGAGATATTGAGAAAGAGCATGGTATTCCACAGGATAAGGCTGCCAGGATCATAATGACTACTGCGTTGAATGAAGAGAAGAATGTGAAGAAAGCCTTTGAACTGGGCTGCACTGTATACTGTGCAAAACCCATAGATATGGACAAACTCAGAAGTACTTTACAGAAGCTGGGATTAATAGAGTGATGAACAGGGGGATTCACCAATGGAAGAAGTAATAGACGAATTAGAACAGGAAGAAGTAGAGGAAGAGGATATCCGAAGAGGAAAATATATGACCTTCCAGATCGAACAGGATGTGTTCGGTATTGAATTGAAATATGTGAATGAGATCATCCAGATGCAGCCGGTCACGCCGATTCCAGAGGTAGAGCCTTTTATTAAGGGACTGATCAATCTCAGAGGTAAGATCATACCGGTCATTGATGTGGCGAACCGTTTCGGTAAGGAATCCTCACCTTATAATGATCGAACCTGCGTTATTGTCATTGAAGTAAGAGGAATCGAAGTAGGCTTGATCATCAACAGTATCGCACAGGTAGTGTCCGTAGAAGAACAGGATATATTGCCACCTCCTAATATGGCGCATGGAACAGCACCGCAGAACAAGTTCGTCAGGGGAATCGGCAAAATGGAAGATGGCGTGAAGCTTCTTCTTGACCCGGTAAAACTGTTAAGTGATGATGCTTTGAACTTTATTGATAAGCAGGAGAATGAAGAAGAGGAATAACCTATGCCAAATAAGGAACCGTTGTTTCGATTTGTATTAAATCATAGTCAGGAAATGATCATCCGCTATGATAGTTATGGATATATCAATTATGCAAACCAAAAGGCGATAGATGCACTGGGGTATACAAGTGATGAATTGCAGGGACTTTATGTAGGAGATTTATTAAAGAATGTATATTGTAATGTGGACAATCACATAGCTTTTGAAGAGTACTACCGTGATAAAGAAGAAATTGAGACAGTTATTTACAGGAAGAACCAGACCTGCTTTCCTGTTCTCATGACGAATGCGTCTATTTTGTATGAAGGCCAGGTTGCTTATTTTGTCATGCTCATAGATATGACCTATTGTAAAGAAAGTATCCGTAAGCTGGAAGAAAAGACAGAGCAGGTGAAGCAGTCCATACAGGAGAGAGAGGCCTTTGTTGCCAATGTGACCCATGAGCTTCGCACCCCGGTGAATGGAATAAAAGGCAATACAGAGCTGATGATGGAGAAGGAGAATGACCTGCAGAAGCTGGCATCACTTAAAATGATACTGGATTCGTGTAATGCTATGGAGGGTATCATTAATAATATTCTGGATTTTGCCAAACTGGAAGCAGGAAAATTCCAGCTGGAGGAACAGCCTTTTTCTTTTCGCGAATTCATGCACCGTATGGAGAAGCAGTTTCTGGCAATGACGATGCGAAAGGGGCTGCGACTGACAATCAGTATTGCACAGAATATCCCGGACAACCTGGTGGGGGATGAACTGAGACTTACGCAGGTTCTGAATAATCTGGTATCCAATGCTGTTAAATTCACGGCACTGGGATACGTTGGAATTGAGGTAACACTGAATCGCCAGATACAGGATGAAGTGGAGCTTTTCTTTGTTGTGGCAGATACAGGAATAGGAATTTCCAAAGAGGATAAAGATAAATTATTCAAGAGCTTCACACAGGTAGATGCTTCTATTACCAGAAAATATGGCGGCACCGGTCTGGGGCTTTCCATTACAAAAGACCTGATAGGAATGATGCATGGCGATATCTGGGCAGAAGGAGAGAAGGACAAGGGAACGATCTTCTCCTTTACCGTTCACCTGAAATTGCAGGATACAGAGCAGACGCAGGAGGACGAGATCACACAGCTTCAGGCAAAAGGCATTACCGTACATAACAGAGTCCCCATTGAGAAGAATCAGGTCTATGAATTTAAGACTGCATTCAATGAAAAAGAACTTCGAAAGAATTTTGAAAAGCTGAATCTGAGCGCCGACATGGAGAACTGGTATAAGGCAGAAGATTATGCGACCATGATAAAACAACTGTTGCAGGGAAGTTCTAAAGAGCTGCAGAGGGCAGCTTTCAAAATGGAGATGGCTGTGAGAAAAGCAGATTATGAGAAATTCAGAACCTGTGCTGATACAGTAAAGGAAATGTTATTTAGGGAATGGTGTTAGGAGGAAGAGAATGGATGTGACCAGGGAAAAGCAGGATATACGCATACTTGTGGTAGATGATGTTGATGTTAATCTGATCATTTTGGAAGAAATCATCAAAAATATGGGATATCAGGCGATGACTGCCCAGAGTGTAAAAGGGGCGATTAAACTGATGCAGGATACACCGAATCTGCCACAGATCATACTTTCTGACATATCCATGCCTGATATTGACGGATTTACTTTCTGTACGATGCTGAAGAAGAATCCGTATACCAGAAACATTCCACTGATCTTTATATCTGCCATGGATCAGGCTGCTGATAAAAGTCAGGGACTGGAGATGGGCGCAGTGGATTATATCAGCAAGCCTTTTGACAGGACAGAAGTAGAGCTGCGGATCAACACACATTTGAAGGTATATATGCTCCAGAAAGAGCTGGAAGAGAATAACCGCAGACTTACGCTTCTCGTAAATGGGCATATGGAGAAGATGTATACAGAACAGAAGAATATCATGATCGCCCTGGCAAGACTGGTAGAATTCAAGGAAAGTCAGGAAAGCGGTGAAGAGCTGAACAATGCGCATTACTCCAACATTCCTTATAACAGCAGGATGCTGGCGCAGGGAATGCAGTTCTCTCCCAGGTTTGAAGAACAGATAGATGACCAGTTCATTGATACCGTAGAATCTTCCTCAGCACTGCATGACATTGGCAAAATCATGATTCCTGATTATATTTTGTTAAAAAAAGGAGCACTGACTGAGCAGGAATGGGAGATTATGTGTACCCATACATCGTTGGGGGCAAAGGCACTGAGTGATATTTACAAAAATGTGGAAAAAAATGACTTTATAGATATGGCAGTTGATATTGCGCATTATCATCATGAGAACTGGGATGGTTCCGGATATCCGTGTGGGCTGAAAGGAAAGGAGATTCCTCTGGCAGCCAGAATCGTCAAGGTAGTAGATGTCTATGATGCCATGCTGAATCAAAGAGCCTACAAAGACAGAATACCCAAGGAAGAAACACTGGAATGGATGGCAGATGGTGCAGGTAAATACTTTGATCCTGACATCATACAGGTATTTTTAAAGATTCATCGTAATTTTATATATGATGCAGATACAGTCAAAAAATACCACTTATAAAAAAATCATGTCCGTAAATACTAGGATTAAGATAAGTGATACACAAGCACTTATCTTTGAAGATAGATAGTAGAAAACGAATAGTATTTATGGAGGTAACAGGTATGTCATCACAGAGTAGATCAAACAGAGTAGAAGTTCCTGAAGCAAAAGAAGCAATGAATAAGTTCAAAACTGAGGTCGCTTCAGAATTGGGCGTAAACTTAAAAGAAGGCTATAACGGAGATTTAACATCCCGTGAAGCAGGTTCTATCGGTGGCGAAATGGTCAGAAGAATGGTCAAGAGCTACGAGGAATCCATTAAATA
>CAVBMG010000059.1:0-1706 GCA_963596435.1 Agathobacter sp. | reverse complement strand
CCATCGTGGATTCCCTGCATGGCAGTGACCAGAGTAGGACGACCGGGTGTAATAGGTTCTTCACTATGATAATGAGTCTGATTCCAGTATAAGCCAAGCAACGTAAAGAGAAGGCTGGAGATCAGAATCGAGAAAGTCAGCAGATAAGGGCTGTCATGTTTCATGCCTATACCTCCTAAAATCTAAAATACAGGAAGGGATTGTTCATGCCGATAGCAAGGTAATATACAGAATACCAGAATATAACCAGAGCAATGACAATACCTCCAAGCTTGTTTTTGAAACGATGATACAGTTTCTCAGGTCCTGCAGTACAAAACAGAATGCAGCATATCAGCAGAACACCATAATCTGTCAAATATTTCACAAAGTCATATGGATTTAAAGTGTGCCCCATACCAAAGAAGGGGAACATGCGTGCCAGATACATGGCAAGCTGATTGAAATCCGAGATGGCAAATATAGTCCAGCTTACAAGAATATACAGTATCATATAAATATGGGAAAAAATATGCGCCGCAATGGATTTGTGGTTCAGAACCGGCAGCAGCAGATTTTTCTCCAGAATCTCCAATAGAAAGATGAATACACCCCATAAAATGAAATTCCATGCAGCTCCATGCCAGAATCCGGTCAAAAGCCATACGATTCCCAGATTGACTACAGTACGGATGCGCCCCTTGCGGTTGCCTCCCAAGGGGATATAGACATATTCACGAAACCAGGCGCCAAGAGTAATGTGCCAGCGTCTCCAGAAATCAGTAACGCTTCTGGACAGGTAAGGGTGATGGAAGTTCTCCGGTATTGTGAAACCAAGCATTTTACCAAGTCCGATAGCCATAAGAGAGTAGCCACAGAAATCAAAGTACAGCTGCATGGAGTAGGCAAGAGAGCCAAGCCACGCCAGCGGAGTAGAGATACTTTCAAAACCAATGGTACACACTTCGTTCCAGAGAGTACCGACACGGTTTGCCAGTAATACCTTGAAACCAAGCCCAAGGATGAAGGTCTTTAATCCATCGTCCAGATTATGAATCGTAATCGTACGCTCATGCAGTTCCCTGCGAATATCAGAATAGACCACGATAGGACCTGCAATCAGCTGGGGAAACATGCATAAGTACGCACCCAGGGAGATAACTGAATGGTCAGCCTCCACTTTGCCACGATAAACATCTACGATATAGGATACGATCTGAAAAGTATAGAAACTGATGCCAAGCGGCAGTGTCAGCTCCAACATCTTCAACTGCGTACTGCTGTGGCATAATCTCAGAACACCGTTGATATTTTCCAGAAAGAAATTCGTATATTTAAAGAAAAACAGTAATCCGAAGTTATAGAGAAGACCTGTTATGAGCCATAGCCTTTTGCCGGCTAGGCGCTCTGATCTGTCTATGAGAAGTCCGATACCGAGATTGACCAGAACGGAACAGATGATAAGACACAGATAGAGTGGTTCGCCGATTCCATAAAATACCAGACTGCCAGTAAAAAGCAGTCCATTACGATATTTAGCAGGTGAACAATAATATAGAACTAGAAAAATCGGTAAAAACGCAAAAAGAAAAGTCAGACTGCTGAATACCATGGAATTCTCCCCCACACTCGATGTATCGCTTTACAAAAAAGCAACAGATTATGTAATCTGTTTGATATCTATTATAGCAGAAATAAAGTGAAAATTCTACACAATTTTCGCAATA
>CAVBMG010000058.1:19463-21809 GCA_963596435.1 Agathobacter sp. | reverse complement strand
GGTGGTATGCTGATGTTGATGCTGGGACTGGTAGGAGAATATATAGGAAGAATCTACATCAGTATTAATCATTCTCCACAGTATGTAATCAGAGAGCGGGTAGGAAATGCGGAAGAAAAGCATACTGTACGCTAACGTTGTATTCATATTTTGATTGTGATATACTACGAGAAGCATAAGATAATCTATGTCAGAGAGGAGCAATAGATTGAAGCAACTGACCCACACATGGAATCCTAACTATATAAGAAGAAATACGGTTATTCAGATAGTTATCGTATCCCTTGCTTTTCTCATGTTGATCAGAGTCTGGCCATGCAATCTGGTAAAGATGCATCATATGTCGAAACAGCAGGCTGTTACGAATTATAAGGAATTGTCTGGTGACACTTTTACAAGTGCAGACAAGAAACTGCAGTCAGTCACATTTACCAGGAATCATATTGAAGAGATTAAAATGTATTTGTCCTGTTCTTCCTATCAGGAGGGAGACAGGGTTTTATTTCGATTATATAATGAAGAATTTTCCTGCATATATGAACAGGACTATGCATGTAGCAGGATAGCCAGAGATCATATGCTTGTGGCAACACCGGATATGGATGTGGATTTGGAGCATTTATATTATTATGAGGTAATTGTACCGGAAGAAGTATCAGCAGTTCTTGAGATTGCATATGCTGATAACAGTCTGTTGTCACAGACTGAGAATAGAATTTTATATATTGATGGTATTATAAATGAAAGTAGCTCTCTGATTGCGGATTTCAAATATAGTAATAATCTGTCTGTTATCGGGATGATTTTATGCGATCTGCTGATTATTTTATGTGCAGTATTGTGTTATGTAGCAATATTCTATATTCTGGACCGATTTGATGAATATTTGCCTGAAGTTATCCGATATGGCAGATGGATCGCTACTGGATTTGGTGGTATGTTTGCCATTGTTGTATTTATTCTGGCAGTAATTCGTAATATATTCGGCGGTGAGGCAGCAGATCGTATTGTTTATACCATAGGAATATTGGTCGGACTTGGCTGGTATATGTGTGTAATATGGGTTCCGAGAGATCCAAGGAAGCCATCCAAGCTTGCTCCTGATGCACAGATATCTCTGATCTGGCGCAACTATATTCAGGTGGTATGTTTTGGATTCCTTTTCTATGCATTGTGTATGTATGTCAATGCAGACAGAGAGTATTATCATTATACGAATACAAGGTGGATGTTGATATTCCTGGGAATCGCTTTTTTAATGATTCGCTCAGAAAAGGAGCTGCTTCATATCCCTGTGTATATATGGACAGGAGTTTCTGTAATAGGAGCAGGAATCTATTGTTTTAATTTCAGTGGTTCTCAGGAACAGTATCTTGCCAAGCTGACAGCTGCTGTTGTAGTTGTATGGGGTAATGTGATAATCAATGCGCTGATGCAGTATAAGAAGCAGATGTGGAAGAACATTCATAAGCCCTTTGCATTGCTCTGGCTTGTGTTTACAATATTTATGGTCATAAACCGATATGGAAAAACATGGCCCCTTACAGCAACATTGCCATTTGCAGTATTATTGTTGTATAATCTGAGTACAGCACAGAAGAGCAGATTGTTGAAGAATTTTACAAATGGATTGATATTAAGCTTTGGACTGGTGGTATTGTTCAGCCTTCATCACAGACCATATCATTACTGGATGCGTTACAGGTACAATATGATATTTCATACAGTAGCAAGTACGGGAATGTATCTTTCAACAGTATTTGCAGCGGTGATTGCAAAGCTTTTCTACAAGTGGAGATATGATCAGTTTAATTGGAAAAAATCAGTGAATGAACTGTTTGTTCTGGGAGCAGTAAGTGCTTTTACATTATTTACGATGTCAAGAACGGCGATGCTGACGATGTTTATTACATTTATTTGTGTCGTGATACTTAGACAATGGGTATACAGGTTTCATATTCAAAGATTTGCAGCGGAAATAGGAGTGCTATTTATAACTGTATTGCTGTCATTTCCGTTTGCATATTCGGTACTCAGAATAGTACCAGCAGTTGTGAATGATCCAATTATATATGATCTGGAACCACAGGATAGTTCATTTATGATTTATGAGGGTGATTCAGTTGATTCAGACAAATATATGAATATTAAGCGTTTCTTTGATGTATTTCTGAATCGATTTGATAATGGAGAAGCAAGAAATATACAGATACAATCATCTGAAAGTACATTGCTTGCATATATCGGACAAGATAAGTTGCCGGTTGCAGTAAGTGATTTTCAGGATAAGTATGTTTTAGAGAGTACAGCGGATATATCCAATGGAAGATTTGAGATTTTTATGGC
>CAVBMG010000058.1:0-18692 GCA_963596435.1 Agathobacter sp. | reverse complement strand
TATCAAACATAAAGCCCAGAATAAGAAAAATGCATCAAAGGTCATGGTCATTGGTGCCGGAGAGGCTGGTAATACAGTAATCAAAGAACTGGTAAACAGTACGTATTGTACCATGTCCGTGAAATGTATTATTGATGATAACTCTAACAAATGGGGGCAGTTCATACAGGGAATTAAAATTGTAGGTGGCAGAGACAAAATCATAGAAAGTGCTGCTTTTTATGGTATTGATGAAATTATTATTGCGATTCCATCGGCTAATCGTGCAACTATGCGTGAACTGGTCGAGATTTGCAAGGAGACTAACTGCAAGCTGCGTACCCTGCCGGGAATTTATCAGTTGGTAAATGGAGAGGTGAATGTCAGCAAGCTTCGAGATGTAGACGTGGAAGATCTGCTGGGTAGAGATCCAATCAAGGTAGATATGGAATCTATCTATAATTATGTTAAAGGCAAAGTCATTCTGGTAACAGGTGGCGGTGGCTCTATTGGCAGCGAGCTGTGCAGACAGATCGCTGGACACGATCCGAAACAGCTGATTATTGTAGACATCTACGAAAATAATGCTTACGACATTCAGCAGGAATTAAAGTATAAGTACCCTGATCTTGATCTTGTAGTGCTGATTGCATCTGTCCGTAATACAAACCGTATGAATCATATCATGGAGAAATATCATCCTGATATCATTTATCATGCGGCTGCGCATAAGCATGTACCGCTTATGGAAGACAGTCCTAATGAAGCGATTAAGAATAATGTATTTGGTACCTGGAAAACGGCACAGGCAGCAGTACAGTATGGTGTTAAGAAGTTTGTTATGATCTCCACAGATAAGGCAGTGAATCCGACTAACATTATGGGAGCTTCCAAGAGAATCTGTGAAATGATCATTCAGACCTATAATCGTCATTATGATACAGAATTTGTAGCGGTGCGTTTTGGCAATGTATTGGGAAGCAACGGCAGTGTTATTCCTTTGTTTAAAAGACAGATTATGGCAGGTGGACCAGTTACTGTTACCCATCCTGACATTATCCGTTATTTCATGACGATTCCAGAGGCAGTATCACTGGTATTGCAGGCGGGTGTCTATGCAAAGGGCGGAGAAATCTTTGTATTGGATATGGGAGAGCCTGTTAAAATTCTGGACTTGGCTAAGAACCTGATTCGCCTTTCAGGCTACAAAGTAGATGAGGATATTAAGATAGAGTTCACAGGACTTCGACCTGGTGAGAAGCTTTATGAAGAATTGCTCATGAATGAAGAAGGTTTGACAGATACAGAGAACAAGTTGATTCATATTGGTAAACCGATTGAATTTGATGAAGTGAAGTTCTATGCGCAGTTATATAATCTGGAAAAGGCTGTGGACATGGAATGCGAGGATGTACGTCCAATGATTCAGGAAATCGTACCTACGTATGTTCCAAAGAAACAGCAGTAAAATAAAAGGAGCTGGTATCATGTATCAGAAACAGTTTGACAAATTTGAACAGAAAGTATGGCTCAGTTCACCTACCATGCATGGTGAAGAACTGGAGTATATCAAAGAAGCCTTTGACACGAACTGGATGTCTACAGTCGGCAAGAACATAGACGAGACCGAAAGAATGGCATGCGAGAAGGTAGGCTGCAAATATGCGGTTGCTTTATCAGCAGGTACAGCGGCTCTTCATATGGCAGTGAAGCTGGCGGGTGTTAAGCCGGGACAGAAGGTTTTCTGTAGTGATATGACTTTTGATGCCACGGTGAATCCGGTTGTATATGAAGGCGGAGTTCCTGTTTTTATTGATACAGAGTATGATACCTGGAATATGGACCCTGTAGCTTTGGAAAAGGCATTTGAGATATATCCTGATGTAAAAGTGGTAGTTGTAGCACATTTATATGGTACACCAGGAAAAATAGATGAGATCAGGGCAGTTTGTGAGAAGCATGGTGCTGCAATGATTGAAGATGCAGCAGAATCCTTTGGCGCAAGCTATAAAGGACAGCAGACAGGTACATTTGGAGCTTATAATGCCATTTCCTTTAATGGAAATAAGATCATTACAGGTTCTGCAGGTGGCATGTTCCTTACAAACAGTAAGGAAGATTGCGAAAAGGTTAAGAAATGGTCTACACAGGCAAGAGAAAATGCTCCGTGGTATCAGCATGAAGAGCTGGGATACAATTACCGGATGAGTAATGTAATCGCCGGAGTCATAAGAGGTCAGCTGCCACATCTGGAAGAGCATATCGCACAGAAGAAGGCAATTTATGAAAGATACAAGCAAGGGTTAAAAGATTTACCTGTTACTATGAACCCTTATAATGCTGAGGATTCAGAACCCAATTTCTGGTTATCCTGTCTGATTATTGATCCCCAAGCAATGTGCAAGCAGGTAAGAGGCGAATGTGAAGCTTTATATCAGCCGGAACCTGGTAAGAGCTGCCCGACAGAAATCCTGGATGCAATCGCATCTATCAACGCAGAGGGCAGACCTATCTGGAAACCGATGCACATGCAGCCAATCTATAGAATGAATGGATTTGTCACAAGGGAAGGTAATGGCAGAGCTAAGACCAATGCATATATTAAAGGTGGTTCTGTAGGAAAAGATGGAAGACCACTGGATGTTGGTATGGATATTTTCCAGAGAGGCTTATGTCTTCCAAGCGATAATAAAATGACAATAGAACAGCAGGATAGAATCATTGAAGTGATCAAGGCTTGTTTTGAATAAAGATATGAATAAAGGATAGAAAGGATTACAGAATGTATCGCAAAGTTATAAAAAGATTATTAGACATTATTATTTCATTAGCAGCGCTTATTATTCTGAGTCCTGTTCTTTTGATCGTGGCGATTCTGGTCAGATGTAAGCTGGGAAGCCCTGTCATCTTCCATCAGGAAAGACCGGGATATCATGAGAAGATATTTAAGCTGTGTAAATTTCGCTCTATGACAGATGAAAGAGATGCAGAGGGCAACCTTTTACCAGATGCAGTACGACTTACAAAATTTGGCAAAATATTGAGAGCTACCAGTCTGGATGAACTTCCTGAATTATGGAATATTTTAAAAGGCGATATGAGTCTGATCGGACCAAGACCTTTACTGGTAAGCTACTTACCTTATTATACAGAAGAAGAACAGCTTAGACATACGGTACGTCCGGGACTTACAGGTCTGGCTCAGGTCAGCGGCAGAAATCTGCTTGACTGGGATAAAAGAATCGCAAAGGATGTAGAATATGTGAAGAATCTGTCCTTTGCAATGGATGTGAAGATTTTCTTCCTGACGATAAAGAAAGTATTTGTTCATGAAGATATTGCAGTTGATACAAATCAGGCGGAGGGAAATTTTGCTGAAATCAGAAAAGCCCGTCTGGAAGCCGAAAGGGGTAAAGCATGAATTTATTGATATTAAGCTGTGGTACAAGAGACAAAGTAGTGCAGTATTTTAAGAAAGCATTTGCAGGAGAAGGAAGAATTGTATGTACAGATGCCAGCCCTTATGCACCAGCATTGTATGAGGGAGATGCACATTATATTGTTCCCAGAATTACAGAACCGGGATATATGGACATTATTTTGAATATTTGCCGTAAAGAGCAGATTACGGGAGTACTGTCATTGATTGATCCTGAACTATCCCTGATCGCACAGCATAAGGATGAGTTTGAGGCACTTGGAACTACGGTTATTGGGTCCTCTTACGAATTATGCGAGAGAACCTTGAATAAATGGGCTCTTTATCAATGGATGTGTGAGCATGGATATGCCTGTGCCAAGTCTTATATTGATTTAGAGACATTTAATCAGGCACTGGATGCGGGAGAAGTGCAATATCCTGTGTTTGTAAAACCGATGAAGGGCAGTGCAAGTCTGCATATTGCCAAGGCAGAGGACAAAGAAACAGTAGAACTGTTATATCATCATGGAGAACAGATGATGATTCAGGAATTCATGGATGGACAGGAAATAGGAGTTGACTGTTACATTGATATGATCAGCGGAGAAGTAGTCTCTATCTTTACGAAGAAGAAGCTGGTCATGAGAGCGGGAGAGACGGACAAAGCTGTGTCTTTTGCAGATGATAGATTATTTGAACTCATAGAGAGATTCGTGAAAGAAAGCGGATTCAGAGGTCAGATAGATATTGATGTGTTTGAAAAAGACGGTGTCTACTATATATCAGAAGTAAATCCAAGATTTGGAGGAGGATACCCTCATGCATATGCCTGTGGTGCTGACCATATGACACTGATTCGTAACAATCTGGCAGGAATTACAAATGAGAGACATATTGGCGAATATCAGACAGGAAAGGTCATGATGAAATATAATGAAATCATGATAATAGATGAAGTGCAGGAGTAATCACATGAAAAGGATATTAATACTTGCCAATTCAGCAAGCGGGTTGTATGATTTTAGAAACGAACTGTTGCTGCGTTTGCTCAAGGAAGGATATGAAGTACATATCAGTCTGCCCGATGAAGATAAAGTCCCGGAACTTGTCACAGAAGGTTGTAAAGTATATCATACACCGTTAGATAGAAGAGGAATGAACCCTGTCAGAGATATGAAACTGATGAGGGCATATGATCGATTGCTTGCACAAATCAGGCCGGATGTGGTACTGACTTATACAATAAAACCCAATATATATGGCAATTTGTGTTGCCGACGCCGACATATTCCTTATCTGGTAAATATTACAGGGTTGGGTTCTGTATTTGAAAATGGCGGTATGGTACAGAAA
Organism: Agathobacter sp.; assembly: GCA_963596435.1. Lineage (GTDB taxonomy): Bacteria > Bacillota > Clostridia > Lachnospirales > Lachnospiraceae > COE1. The sequence continues at coordinate 13,939 of CAVBMG010000058.1, read as the reverse complement.
TTAGTAGTATTTCTGTATAAAATGGCATTAAAATCAGCATCCTGTATCTTTTTCCAGAATGAAACGAACAGGGAAATCTTCGAAAAGTATGGAATCAGAGGAAAAAAATCAAGACTTGTATCTGGCTCCGGTGTGAATCTGGAAAGACACTGCACAGAAGAATATCCTGCACAGACAGAACCAGTCAGATTCCTTTATGTTGGCAGACTTATGAAGGAAAAAGGCATAGAGGAATTATTATACGCTGCCAAGGCAATGAAGCAGGAATATCCTGATGTAATATTTGAACTGGTTGGCTATTACGAGGATGACTATAAATCTATCATAGAACAGTATGAAAAAGAAGGAATTGTCACATTGACCGGTTATCAGAAGATTATGCATCCTTATTATCAAAAGTCCTGGGCTGTTTTGATGCCGAGCTATCATGAAGGAATGTCCAATGTGGTATTAGAGGCAAGTGCAACGGCAAGACCTGTGTTGGCTTCAGATATTCCAGGATGTCGTGAAGGATACGACGAAGGCATAACAGGGTTTGGATATCCGGCAAGAGACAAAGAGGCACTGCTTGAAGCCCTTCGTAAATTTATGGCTCTTTCTTATGAAGAGAAGAAACAGATGGGACTCAATGCCAGAGCCAAAATGGAGCGTGAATTCGACCGTCAACAGGTCGTGAATGCATATATAGAAGAAATCACGTCTTTATGTACCTACTGATTATCAGAGTGTACATTTTATAAAATGGAGGAAAAGAAAATGAGTTTATACGAGGATATTGTAAACGGAAAAGAAAAATTATCATTAGTTGGACTGGGCTACGTAGGAATGCCTATCGCAGTTGCTTTTGCAAGAAAGATTAAAGTTGTAGGTTTCGATTTAAATGCTGCTAAAATTGACTTATACAAGTCTGGTGTAGATCCTACGAATGAAGTTGGAGATGATGTAATCAAGAATACAACTGTAGAATTTACAGCAGATCCTTCCATGTTAAAAGAAGCCAAGTTCCATATTGTTGCAGTACCTACTCCTGTCAATGATGACCATACACCGGATCTGACACCAGTAGAGGGCGCAAGCCGTATTCTTGGACAGAATCTTACCAGGGGTTCTATCGTTGTTTTTGAATCTACAGTATATCCTGGCGTAACAGAAGATATCTGTGTACCTATTCTTGAGAAAGAATCCGGATTAAAATGTGGTGTAGACTTTAAGATTGGTTATTCACCAGAACGTATTAATCCTGGTGACAAGGTTCACAGATTAGAGACAATTACCAAGATTGTATCCGGTATGGATGAAGAGACCTTAAACGAAGTAGCACATATCTATGAGCTCGTTGTAGAAGCAGGCGTATACCGTGCAGAGAGCATAAAAGTAGCAGAGGCTGCCAAAGTTATCGAGAACAGCCAGAGAGATATCAACATTGCATTTATGAACGAATTATCCATTATCTTTAATAAGATGGGTATTGATACCAAGTCTGTATTATCAGCAGCAGGAACCAAGTGGAATTTCCTGAAGTTCCAGCCAGGTCTGGTAGGTGGTCACTGTATCGGTGTTGATCCTTACTATTTGACTTATAAGGCAGAACAGTTAGGATATCATTCCCAGATTATTCTGTCAGGTCGTCGTATCAATGATGATATGGGTAAATATGTAGCAGAGAATCTGGTAAAGAACCTGATCAAGGCAGATATTCCTGTAAAGAGTGCCAAGGTAGCAATTCTTGGATTTACCTTCAAGGAGAACTGCCCGGATACAAGAAATACCAAGGTTATTGATATTTATAAGGAATTACAGGAATATGGCATTACTCCAATGGTAGTAGACCCGGCGGCTGATGCAGCAGAAGCTAAGAGACTCTACGGTATTACATTCAATACGATGGAAGATATCAAGGATATGGATGCTGTTATCGTAGCCGTATCTCATAAGCAGTTCCTGACACTGGATAAGGAGAAGATCAGCTCCCTTTACAGTAAGTCAAATGCGAAGAAAGTATTAGTTGATATTAAGGGAATCTTTGATAGAAAAGAATATAGTACAGAGGACTATATTTACTGGAGATTGTAATTGCGGATGAACAACAGAAATAAGTGGGATTGGGTTGATATTACAACTGCGATATTTTTTATCGTATTTTTTGGTGTATTATTCATTACAGGAGAGCCGCTTTACTTAGGGGATTCTTATCAACATGAAAACCAATTTGTGACAAGAGAGCCTGTTTATGCATTATTGATACAGTGCATACGTTGGTTATCAAAGCAGTACCACTATAGGTTGATCATATTGGTACAGAATATATTGGCTATTATTACAAATACCATATTTGTGAGTTTTATTCGTAGATATTTTCAACTGAAGAAAGTATGGCAGCCAGTAATTATCCTGATTGTATTGATGCCCCATATTATGACACCAATAGCCTCTGCGACAAATATGATTTTAACAAATTCTTTGTTGTCGGAGGGAATATCATTTTCGTTGTATCCATTCTTCATCATGCATTTGCTGAGGGCGGTAAGAAGTGAAAAGGTATTGGGAAAAGATTCCATATATTCTCTTATATGGGCGGTTATATTGTCACTTGTACGAGGGCAGATGATGACGCTGCTGATAGTATGGCTTCTTGTAATAGCAGTGCGGGCAATTGTAAAACAGCAGGCAAGAAAAATCATATTATTGATTGTTTTATTAGGAGTATCTTTCACAGGAAGAACTTTTTTGGTGAAAACCTATAATTATGTAGAACAGGGATTATGGGTTAATACGGTATCTGGACAGGCTATGGCAGTTTCCAATGTGATATATGTGGCTGATCGTGAATCTGGGGATGCTATTCCGAATGAGGAATTAAGAGAGTTATTCTATCAGATATATGATGCCGCATATGCGGATGGGATGAATTATCAGTTCGCAGGAAAAGGCATTATTGCAAGAGCACAATATCATGAAGATTGTCATGATGCGATTAATTTTGATTATTTTTCTGTATATGCTAAAGATTATATTAGCAGGACCAGAGGAATATATGTAACAGATTATCAACGTATGATGGTAGAGTTGGATCAGGTGGCAAGTGAATTGATGAAACAGTTATTACCACAGGTAATAGGCAGGTATATATGGAATTATATTGCCATGATTGCAGTAGGATTTATCAGAACAGTAGCATATGTACAACCAATATTTGACTGGTATGTAATAATCATATATATAGCTGCTGTGTTATTAATGATAGCATTGTGGCATAAGAAAAGAGATTCCTACGCAGCACCTTTCATGGCGATTGTGCTATTGATGATTGTGGGCAATGTAACAGCAACTGCTCTGATGCTACAGTGTATTTCAAGATATATGCTGTACAATTTTCCATTATTCTATATAGCAGGGCTTACCATGTTGATAGAGTATGCAGAATGTAGTAGAAAAGTAACAGATAGGAAGGAAAATACAAATGGGCTATAAGAATCTGAAATTTGATGAAAAGAGTGTATTTCTTGTAACGGGTGGAGCCGGGTTTATTGGTTCCAATCTGTGTGAGGCATTAACTGATATGGGATATCAGGTCAGATGTCTGGATGATCTCTCAACAGGTAAGGAAGAAAATGTTAAACTTCTTGCCGACAGACCTAATTATACTTTTATCAAAGGAGACATTAAGGATCTGGATACCTGCATGAAGGCATGTGAAGGTGTTGATTATGTTATGAATCAGGCTGCATGGGGCTCAGTTCCTAGAAGTATCGAGATGCCTTTATTCTATGAGCGTAACAACATTATGGGTACTCTGAATATGATGGAAGCCGCCAGACAGAATGGCGTAAAGAAGTTTGTTTATGCATCCAGTTCTTCTGTATATGGAGATCATCCTGTACTGCCTAAGAAAGAGGGACAGGAGGGAAATTTGTTATCTCCGTATGCGCTGACTAAGCGTGTGGATGAAGAGTATGGTAAGCTCTATAAGAGACTGTATGGTTTAGATACCTACGGACTTCGCTATTTCAATGTATTTGGACGCAGACAGGACCCTAATGGTGCATATGCAGCGGTTATTCCCAAGTTTATCAAGCAGCTTCTGGATGGTGAAGTGCCTACAATCAATGGTGATGGTAAACAGTCCAGAGACTTCACCTATATTGATAATGTTATCGAAGCAAATATGAAGGCTTGTCTGGCTCCATCAGAAGCAGCAGGACAGGCATTTAACATTGCTTATGGTGGAAGAGAGTATTTAATTGACATTTATTATGACCTTTGCAAGGCACTGGGTAAGAACGTAGAGCCGCATTTCGGACCGGACAGAGCCGGTGATATTAAGCATTCTAATGCTGATATTACCAAGGCAAAAGAGCTCCTTGGTTATGACCCGGATTATGATTTCTCCAAGGGTATTGCACTGGCAATTGACTGGTATAAGGCTAACTTATGAAAATAACAATCAGAATGGATGATATTACGCCTGATATGGATTGGGCAAAGTTCCTTAGGTTTAAGGAACTTTGTGATCTGTATCAGGTCAAACCGCTTATAGGGGTAGTTCCTGCGAATCAGGATACTATGCTGCATATTGAGGAACCAAGAGCAGATTACTGGGAATATCTGCATACATTACAGAGTGAGGGATGGTGTATTGCCCAGCACGGCTGTACACATATTTATAATACGCATAAGAAAGGCTGCTTTCCACTGAATGCACTTTCTGAATATGCGGGGAACAGTTATGAAGATCAATATGCTTCATTGGAAAAAGGTCAGAAGATTCTAAAAGAGCATCAGATTGACACGGATATATTTATGGCTCCGGCGCATTCATATGACTACAATACATTGAAAGCGTTAAAAAAGCTTGGCTTTACAAAAATAACAGATGGATTTGGCAAGCAGCCATATCAATGGCAGGGATTGACATTTTATCCAATTTCTTTTAAACAGAGCAATAGCCTGAAACAGGAAAAAGGATATACGACTTTTGTTGTTCATGCCAATACCATGAATGATCAGGATTTTGCCAGATATGAGCAGATGTTCGCACAGCATAAGGATAAATTTATTTCTTATACGGAGTATTTACAGGCTGATACGGTCAAACGCAGAATGCTGGAACATTGGGTAGAACATCTGAAGGCTTTGAGTAAATATATATTAGTTCAAATAAAAAGTAAGTTGTAACAATGCAGGCAAAAGGAGGTGCAAGTGCATGAAGGAACAAGGAACAGAACAAAAACCGGTCAGAGTCTTACATGTGCTAGGCACCACGAATCTTGGTGGTGCGGAGAGCAGAATCATGGAATTATACCGGTGCATAGACAGAAGCCAGGTACAGTTTGATTTTCTGATTCATACCAAAGAAGACGGACATTATAGTGAAGAAATCCGTTCTCTTGGAGGTCATATCTATAGTCTGCCAAGATTCAAATTCTTCAATATAGCAGAGTATCGTAAAGCAATTCACACATTTTTCAAAGAACATAAGGAATTTACTGTTATACAGGGACATATGACCAGTACGGCAGCTATTTATCTGCCTATAGCTAAGCAGGAATATGCCAGACAGTCACTGCCTTTGATTACAGCTGCCCATGCCAGAAGTGCAGGCGTAGACAAAGGATTAAAAGGTATTGCTACCAGGGTATTGCGTATCCCTCTAAAAAATCGGGCAGATTATTTATTTACCTGTTCGAAAGAAGCAGGAATTGCAGTATATGGGGCAGAAGCCGTCAGAGATGGAAAGGTCTGGACAATTCCTAATGCCATTGATGCGGAAAGGTTTCATTTTCAACAGAATGTGCGGGATGAGATACGTGCCGAATTGGGCATTCAGGATAAATTTGTTATAGGTCATGTAGGGCGTTTTGGATTCATGAAGAATCATACGTATCTGGTGGATATTTTTGCCAAAGTATGCCAAGAGCGCGATGACGCTGTTCTTGTTATGATAGGTAAAGGAGAACAGGAAGAAAATATGCACGAGAAGCTTAAAAGACTTGGATTGGAAGATAAGGCATATTTTCTTGGAAACAGGTACGATGTTGAGAAATATTATCAGGCTTTTGACTACTTTGTATTTCCTTCTACATTTGAAGGCCTGCCCGGAAGTGTAGCAGAAGCACAGGCAGCAGGATTGCATTGCCTGGTATCTGACCGGGTGACCAGAGAAGTGGCATTAACTCCACTCGTATCCTATCGAAACATAGAAGAAGATCCAAAGCTGTGGGCAGAAGAAATCCTTCAGAATGCACAGGAAGCGTTAAGACGTGAAGATATGAGAGAAGCAATTGAACAGAAAGGATTCGATGTAAGAAGACAGGCTGTACAGATGGCAGAATTTTATCGAACGGGACAGAATCCTCCTGGACATACTACAGAATAGAGAGAAAGCAGGTTGACATAATGATAGATGTTATTTATCAAAAGAAATTTTTGAAAGTAAATCAGATATGGTATCCGGGCAGTAGGACAGTAGAGTCTCTTTTGAAAGAGAAGAGACCAGCAGATATCCTGTTTGTGCATGGGGCGCCAATAGAGGAGACAAAAGGCAGTTTTCGTGGATGGCAGGAATATCATACCTGCAGAAATGATCTGACAGTATCTGAGGAAGATATGCTGGCAAATATTAATAAGGCTGTAAAATATCAGTTTAGACGCAGTGAAAAGGATAATATTGAGATTGCCTTTTACACCAAAGAAGATATTGAGAAAGATCCACAGCTGATTGAGACTTTTCGGGATATATATGAGAGAATGTATCGCTCAAAAGGCTCAGATACGAAGCTGAACGTAACAGCAATTGAGAGATATCTGGCAGCAGATGGTATTGTCTTCTCTGCAGCAATACATGAAGGTGAAGTACTGGTATTTCATTCTTATATCTGTGATAAAGAAGAAACAAGACTTCTTCATTCTGCATCCTGCTTTAGAGAAGAGAGTGCAGATCAGTCAATGATAGGAAGAGCCAATAAGAGGTTGCATTGGGAAGACATTAAGTACTTCAAGCAAAAAGGGCTGCTGCGATATGATTGGGGTGGAATTTCTGATTTTGAGAACCCGAATGGAATTGATGAATTTAAATTGAAATTTGGCGGAGAAAAGATAACGTATTACAATATTTTTGCAGGAAATACTGCGTTAGGTAAGGCTGCAGTTCTGGCGATGAAAGCAATGAAAAAGGTTAATTAATATGAATGCTTCAAAGAAGATAAGAGTTATGTTAGTTGTTCCTATGCTGGATCAGGGAGGGCTGGAGCGAGTCTGTGCATTAACATCACAGCTATTACAGAATAAATATGAAGTATATGTTGTGGTTTTTAATGGAACAGGAAGAATTTATGATGTCTCAGGCGCAGAACTGATTGATTTAGGGCTGGGGGCCGTTTCAAATAAATGGGGGAAACTACTCCAGGTTGTAAAGAGAGCAGCCAGATTAAGCAAAATTGTAAAAGAAAAAAAAATTCAGATAGTTTATAGCTTTGGAAGAACTGCTAATATTGCCTGTTCACTTATATATACAAAGGTAAAGAAAATCTGTGCATGTCATTCTCATGAGGAAATTAAAAATATAAAATATCTGAGGCTTATGGATAAACGTGCGGATATTATTCTTTGCTGTTCGAAAGCGATGGCAAAGGAAGTTGGATCATGTATAGGTTCTGATAAAGTAAAGGCAGTTTGGAATCCTTGTGATATTCAGGATATTCAGCAATTGGCAGAGGTATCATTACCAGCCTTTCAAGAGTTTTTTAAACATTATAATAAAATAATTGTGGCGATGGGCAGAGAAGATGATGTAAAAGGATATTGGCATCTGATTAAGGCATTTCGACGCATTTGGGAAAATAATAACAGTGTAGGCTTGGTCATTATAGGAAATGGAGAGTTTACAGAATATAGAGAACTTGCCAGAAATCTGCAAATTGAACAGGATATATTATTTACAGGTGTGCAAAAAAATCCGTTTTGTTATCTGAAAAAAAGTAATGTACTCGTACTGTCCTCTTTGAGTGAAGGTTTACCTAATACTTTGGTTGAAGCCATGGCTGTTGGACTGCCTGTTGTGTCTGTTAATTGTCAGTCAGGGCCAGCAGAAATTCTGGAAGATGAGTGGGATAAAGTGGATACTGATTCTAAAATCTATAAAGGAACGTATGGAATATTGACAATGCCTTTTAACGATGAGAAAGATATGATGTTTGATCTCAGAGATAATAAGATTCAATTATCAATTCAAGAAATGCTTTTGTCAGATGCTGTTTGGCAAATATTGCAGAATGAACAGTTGGAACATAAGTATATACAGGCAGGACTTGAGAGATGCAATGACTTTTCAAAGGAAGCATACTATAATAAAATTGTGAACTGTTTCGAGCAGTTGGTGAATGAAAATGAAGAAAATATTATTTCATATTAATAGTCTTGGTAAGGGTGGCGCTGAACGTGTTGTATCAGTATTGGCAGAACATTTTGCACATGATGGGTACGAAGTAGTATTGACTACTCAATGGGAAGCACAAGAAGAGTATGAGCTTGATCCGACAGTCAGGAGAATTTCAGTTGGGTTGAATGCTGATGAGGAAAAACGTAATAGAATAAGTAAAATCTTTCTGAGAATAAGGAAATATAGAAAAATCATTGAGAGAGAGAATCCGGATATAGTTATTTCTTTTTGTGCGAAGGCCAATTTTAGAAGTGCATATGCTTTAACATTCTTACCGACTCCTTTACTTGTATCTGTAAGAAATGATCCTCATATTGATTATGCCCCTTATGTGATTGCCACTAAGTATATGGAGAAAAAGGCCGCAGGGTGTGTTTTTCAGACAGAGCAGGCAAGAGAATTTTTTAACAGTAGTTTTCAAAATAAATCAAGAATAATCTGGAATCCGTTATCAGAGAAATTTACGAATGTTGAGAATAAAGAAATTGCAATACAGGATAGAGAATCTGTTATAGTGAATATTGGAAGAATTACAACTCAAAAAAATCAGTTGTTATTGGTAAAAGCGTTTGAACAGGTGTCTAAGAAGTATCCCCAGTACCAACTTCATTTATATGGAGAAGACAGTAGAGATGGAAGTAAAGAAAAGATAGATGAGTACATTAAAAATAATTGCTTACAGGATAAGGTTATATTTAAAGGTGTAACAAATCAGGTAAAAGAGGTCCTGAATCATGCATATATGTTTGTTTTGTCTTCTGATTATGAGGGAATGCCTAATGCATTGATAGAAGCAATGGTAACAGGAATCCCAGTTATTTCAACGGACTGTCCTTGTGGGGGACCTTCTATGATGATTCAGGATGGAGAGTCAGGTTTGCTTGTACCAGTGGGAGATCAGGAGACTTTACAAAAAGCGATGGAACGTATACTAAGTAATTCAGAGTTTGCAGCCCAAATAAGCAGTAATGAAATGAAAATTATTCACAATGTTGATCCTGATTGTGTTTACAGGCAATGGAAAGAGTATGTTGATCAGATAATAGAGCATAGATAAGGAGGCAGCCATGTGCGGAATATGTGGTTATATTTCACGTAAAAAAATATCGATTAAGAAATTAAAAGAAATGAATGATACCATGTATCACAGAGGACCAAATGACAGTGGAGAAGAAATATTTGACCTGGCAGATGGATATCAGCTAGGAATGGCACAGAGAAGACTTTCAATACTGGATTTATCTGAACTTGGACATCAACCGATGCATTCCTGTAATGACAGAGTTGTAATCACATACAATGGAGAGATATATAATTTCCTGGAGTTGAGAGAACAACTGAAGGATTACCCATTTAAGTCACAATGTGACACAGAAGTTATATTAGCTGCTTACTTAAAATGGGGAATTGATTGTATTAATAAGTTTCAGGGAATGTTTGCAATCGCATTATATGATAAGGAGACAGATATCCTTTACCTGGTGAGAGATCGTATAGGTAAAAAGCCACTCTATTATTGGGCAGAAGAAGGCAATCTGGTATTTGCATCTGAATTGAAGCCTATTATGTCATATCCTGGTTTCCCGAGAGAAATCCGCAAAGATGTCATGAAACGATATCTGTTTCAACAATATATATGTGAACCCGACTCAATTTTTAAAAATGTATACAAAGTAGAACCGGGACAAATAGTATCTTTTAAGGCAGGCAAGATTAAGTCCTGGAAATACTGGGATATTGCACAGGTATACAATGAGAAAAAGAATGAAAAAACAGGAACATATGAAGAGACTAAAGATGAACTCAAAAAAATATTGATAGATTCTGTAAAACAGAGAATGATAGCAGATGTACCGCTTGGGACTTTTTTAAGTGGAGGATATGATTCTTCGCTGGTTACAGCAATTGCGCAGAGTATCAGTGATAAGCCAGTGAAAACTTATTCTATTGGATTTTCGGAAAAAAGGTATAATGAGGCTGGGTATGCCAAGGAAGTAGCTCAATATCTTGGAACGGAACATACAGAATTGTATATTAAGGAGCAGGATATGTTTGCAATGCTGGATGAATTGGCAAAGTATTATGATGAACCATTTGCTGACAGTTCACAGATACCGACCATGCTGGTATCACAGCTTGCAGCACACGATGTAACAGTGGCATTATCAGGTGATGGTGGCGACGAATTCTTCTGTGGATATAACATGTATGATCGAATAGCTAAGGCACAAAGGCTTGATGCATTGGGCGGTATGATATATGGTGCTACTCAGATACCAGGTATCAGAAAGTTAGGAATTTTGGACAAGTTACCACTTCAAGTACAGGCGGTAGTAAGAAATAGAGATCCATTGACAAAAACACAGGTGGGAAGTAACGCTTACCCGGAATTGATCAATCAGATGACCACAATATCAGGTTTGCCGTTTCAATATCCGATCGAAGGAAAAATTAAGGAAAATAATTGGCAGGAAAGACGAATGCTTGTAGATGAAATGACATATCTTCCTGGAGATATTCTTTGTAAGGTAGATAGAGCATCTATGAGATATTCACTGGAAGCAAGATGTCCTATTCTTGATGTGAAAGTGATGGAGTATGCATTCAGATTGCCTCATGAATATAAATACAGTAACGGAATTAAGAAAAGAATATTGAAAGATATTGCATATGATTATATTCCCAGAGAATTATTGGATCGACCTAAAGTTGGATTCAGTGTCCCTTTGGATAAATGGCTGCGAGGTCCGTTGAAAGAACAACTTATAGATGTTAGTAATATGAACTTCCTCAAAAAACAGGATATTTTTGAAGCAGAGTTTATGAACCAATTTATTAATAAGTATTTACAGACGGGAGATGAAGGTCCTTCTTCCGGAAAAAATTATTCCAGAATAGTATGGGCATATTATGTGTTTCAGTCATGGTATTTAAGATATATGTCAGCAGATTAAACTTTGCATGAAAAAGGAATGAAGATGAAAGAAAAGAGAGTAAAAATAAGTGTAGAATATATAGCTGTATTAATAATTAGTCTTGTTTTCTATTTGTTCTGGTGTTTTCTGGATGGAGTCTATATTACACCAGATGCTGAGACTTATATACACATGGAGATGAGCAGGGAACCTGGATATTGTATGTATCTTGCTTTTTTTCGTTGGATTTTAGGGGAACAGAACTACCTTTTTGGGGCTATAGTTGGACAAAGTATAATAGCAGCAATGACGGCAACTGCTTTATATAAAGAATTAAAGGTACGTTTTTCGTTAGGAAAAATAACTGCTGTGCTCATTTTATTGATACAATATGGAGTTACGTTGTTGAATCGGTTCGTTGCACAAAGGAGGAGCGGATATTTTAACAGTATTGAAACAGAAGGTCTGGCTTATTCTCTTTGGATATTATTTTTCCTTGCACTGATACGTATTCTTTACGATAAAAGTAAGAAGGATGTTGTGCTTGCTTTTGTGTGGAGTGTTATTTTAGTTTCAATTAGAAAGCAGATGTACATTGCTGTTATTCTATTATTTATGACATATATATATGCATACTGTAAAAAAAATAAAAGAATTAAAATCATTTTTCAATCAGTTGTACTCTGTATAGGTGTTCTGATCGTGTCAAATTTAATTGATCGTACATATAATTTTGTGTTAAGAGGTCAATTTCAGACACATTCAGGTGATGCAAGCTTTATACTCGGAACAGAAATTTTTGTAGCAGACAATGATATGGTTAAATACATCAAGGATAGCAAAAATCAAGAGTATTTTTCTATGATTATGAGTAGTGCGGATGAACAGAAATTTAATATTTGTTATGCAGACTCTAATTGGATGTCAATTGAGGATAAATATAGTGAAAGCTACGATAATATAAAATTTAGAATTATTAATCCATTGATACATGACGATTTAAGGGCAGCGGGGATTGAAGAAGGCTTATTGACAGAGAAGTATAATGAGATCATACATGAAATGATGAGTGACCTGCTTGTGCCATGCATACCGGGAATTATAAAATTATATTGGTGTAATGTGCTTTCAGGATTGATTACTACTGTTCTCAAAGTAAATGTAAAACTTAATCTGATAGCAATACTGGAATATATTTGTTATTTGATCGTGTGTATATGGATATTAAAAAAAGGTAAAAAAAATACATCAAGCGTGTTGCCATTGGCAATATTGGTACTTCTGGCAATATTGGTAAATATATTATTTACATCAACTACTATTTATTGTCAAATGCGATATATGCAATATTGTACTGCTTTGTTTTATCAAGTGGGATTAGTAATGCTAATAGAAGTAAATAGAACAAGAAAAGTGAAATGATAATAGGATGGGAATATGAAAAAAATTGCTTTATTCATAAGTTCTCTGCAAAAGGGCGGATCGGAAAGAGTCATGGTAAACCTTGCAGAATATTTCTATCGACAGGGAACAGAGGTCGTAGTTGTAACTCAGTATAAAAAAGAAACAGAATATGATATCATACCTGAAATCAGGCGTGTATATTCTGAGCCTGATGAAGAATTATTGCAAGGTAGCAGAGCCAATAAGTTTATGATCAGATTTCGATATCTGAGAAATATCTGGAAAACAGAAAAACCAGATGTAATACTTGCATTCCTTGGAAAAAATAATTTAATGGCAATCGCAACTTCTCGTTTTCTGCCTGTAAAAACAGTAGTATCTGTCCGAGGAGAGCCTACAATGGAATATGAAGGGCGATTTATGCAGTTCCTTGCCAAAACAATATTTAGATTTGCAGATGGAATTGTATTACAAACCCAAATGGTTATGGAATTTTTCCCTAAGAGCGTACAGAGAAAGGCTATTGTCTTACCCAATCCTCTTAATCCCTTGTTTCTGAAAAAAAAGCAAAATGCAAAGAAAGAAAATATTATTGTGGCAGCAGGCAGATTGGATGATAATAAGAATCATGCAATGCTGATTCATGCATTTGCCAGAATTGCTTCAGAATATCCTAACATAAAGCTAATTATTTACGGTGAGGGAGAATGTAGGGAACAATTGGAGCGGTTGATAGAGGAAAAAGAATTGACAGATAGAATAACGCTTCCGGGAAGTGTGCTGGATATTGCAGATAGAATTGAAAAAGCAAGAATATTTACATTAACCTCTAATACAGAAGGAATGCCGAATTCTATCATGGAAGCTATGGCATTGGGAATTCCTGTTATTTCGACAGATTGTCCTTGTGGTGGACCGGCTACATTGATTAGAGATGGAGAAAATGGTCTGTTAGTTCCTGTAGGAGATGCATATGCTTTGGCAGATGCTATGAGGAAGATATTGTCTAATCCTGAGTTAGAGCATAAACTTGGAGAAAATGCTTATAAAATTACAGAGGAATTGCACCCAGATAAAGTAGATAATCAATGGAAAAAGTATTTAGAACAGGTTGCAACAAAGTAGAGAGAAAGGATATTGCCTATGTGTGGAATTGCAGGATTTTGTAACCATCCAACGAACT
>CAVBMG010000057.1:0-21907 GCA_963596435.1 Agathobacter sp. | reverse complement strand
TCACGTACGTGGCAAAAGAACCGAACTGCCATAACCTGCGGCGTACCTAGAACTTCCTTCCTTAAATTGCAATTTATTTCCAATATCGTAGAGTTTTTTGCGGCTATATATATGAGGAATGAAATATATATGAGGAGGTAAGCCGTGGAAGACAGAAATATTATAGAATTGTATTTCGAACGCAATGAGCGAGCCATAGAAGAGACACAGCAGAAATACGGAGCATATTGCTTTCAGATTGCAAGGAATATATTATCTGCGCAGCAGGATGCAGAAGAGTGCGTGAATGATGTCTGGCATATAACGTGGAATAAGATTCCACCAACAATACCCATATCGTTTAAGGCTTTTCTGGGAAAACTGGTCAGAGATATCTCGCTGAGCAGATATAGGGCGAACCATGCAAAGAAAAGATATCAGGGGTTGGAGGCAATGCTTGATGAGCTGGAGGAATGCATTCCTTCCGGCTTTGATATGGAGAAAAATTATGAGAATCAATTAATCACAGAAGCATTGAATCAGTGATTGGAAAGTCTGCCTAAAGAAGAACGTGTTTTATTTGTAAAAAGATATTATTATGGAGCTTCGGTCAAGGATTTAGCTGTAGAATTTGGCTGCAGGGAGAATCAGATGGCTCAGAAAATGATGAAATTACGAAAAAAATTACGGGCTTTTCTAATCAGAGAGGGGGTAGACCTATGACCAGAGAGGATTTATACCAGAGTATATCCGAAGTCCGTCCGGACTTTTTGGAGGAAGCAGCTTCTTATAAAGTAAGAAAAAGACATTCGTGGAGGCGCTGGGGAGTCATTGCGGCATGCTTATGCATTTGTTTTTGTAGTGCAGTTCCGGCTTTGGCGGCAGCTGATAATAAGTATGTCTATGATGTATTATATGCAATATCACCAGCGATTGCGCAGAAATTAAAGCCAATCAATATGTCCTGTGAGGATAATGGAATTAGAATGAAAGTAATGGCTGCTGATGTTGAAGGGGCAAATATTAAGATACTGGTGTCCATGCAGGATCTTGTTGGCGAGCGCCTTCAGGCAGATGCGGATTTATTCGATAGTTATAGTATTCATACGCCCTATGACCAGACGGGCAGTTGCACATTTGTAGAGTATGATTCTCAGACGAGAACGGCTACTTTTCTGATCAGTATTAAACAGTCAAGTGAGAATTTGACTGTCGCAGATAAGATTACCTTTTCTGTAAGTAATATATTGAGTGGAAAAAAGCAGGTGAGTATGCCGATTTCAGATATAGATATGCACAACCTGCAGCAAATCACGGATTATGTGGAAAAGCCTGCTATACGAGGATATGGTGGACGGGGGATGTTGGATTTGAAAGAAATACATCTCATAAATCCCAATCAGACGATATTATTGGAAGAAGGTGTTACTTTAACCGGGTATGGCTTCGTAGATGATATGCTGCATGTGCAGCTTCAATATGATAATATTCACGATACAGATAATCATGGTTATGTGTATCTGAAAAAAGTAGATGGCGATACAGTAGAGAGTGTGTATGATGTTTCTTTTTGGGACGAGGCGCAGAAAGACAGCTATGAAGAATACATTTTTGAATTAAATGCAGAGAAATTGCAGGATTATGAATTGTGGGGAGAGTTCTGGACCTGTAATGGTGGTGCAATTGAAGGCAACTGGCAGGTAACATTTCCAATTGATAATAGTATAATTACGAATCAGGAATAAATATTAAGAAAACAGTGCAAAGTTAGATAATTTTCTAAATCTGCACTGTTTTGCTGCAATAAGTAATTGTCTTATTAGAATAACTGGTCGATGCGCTTCATGGCTTCGATGGTATTTTCACGATTGCCAAAGGAGGTCAGACGGAAGAAATTATGTCCGTTCTTACCGAAGCCGGCACCTGGAGTACCAACTACCTGTGCATTCTTTAACAGATAATCAAAGAAGTCCCAGGATTCCATGTTGTTAGGGCATTCAAACCAGATATATGGGGAATTTACACCACCAAAGTAGCGTATATTCTTTTTCGCAAGTCCTTCTGCAATAATCTTTGCATTTTCCTGGTAATCTTTGATATTGGCTTTGCACTGTGCCATACCTTCTACGGAAAAGGCAGCAGCAGCACCTTTCTGAACGATATAGGATACGCCATTGAACTTGGTAGTCTGGCGACGGTTCCACATAGCGTTCAGGGACATTTCCTTGCCATTGGAAGCTGCAAATTTCAGATCCTTCGGAACGATGGTATAGCCGCATCTGGTTCCGGTGAAACCTGCTGTCTTGGAAAGAGAGCAGAATTCAATGGCACACTTTCTGGCACCTTCAATAGCAAAGATGCTTCTTGGAAGAGTTTCATCTGTGATGAAGCATTCATAAGCAGAATCATAAAGGATAATGGCGTCATTTTCTAATGCATAATCTACCCATTCTTTTAACTGCTCACGGTTATATGCCGCACCCGTAGGGTTATTAGGAGAGCAGATATAGATGACATCTGCATGGAAGCTGTGATCTGGCATAGGCAGGAAGTTATTTTCTGCGTTGGCATCAATATAGGTGATATTGCGTCCATTCATGATATTTGTATCTACATATACAGGATAAACAGGATCAGGAATCAGGATAACGTTGTCCTGAGCAAACAGATCAGTGATGTTACCTGTATCACTCTTAGCACCATCAGAAACAAATACTTCATCAGGTTCGATACAGTCAACGCCGTTTCGTTTATAATAATCCACGATTGCATTTCTCAGAAAATCATATCCCTGTTCAGGACCATATCCTTTAAAAGTATCTGAGCTTGCCATGGCATCAACGCCTTCATGAAGCTGTTCGATCATTTTGGAACCAATGGGCAGGGTAACATCGCCGATTCCAAGACGGATGATTTTTTTATCAGGATTAGCTTCCTGATATGCTTTTACACGATGATTGATCTCAGCAAACAGGTAGCTTTCTTTTAAATTTAAGTAGTTCTCATTTAACTTTGGCATATAGTAATCTCCTCTCTGATACAAGTAGTTCTTAATAGGAACACTATAGATATCATAACTTTAGAGCTTTCATTTGTCAATTGATTGTATAAAGAAGAATTAAAAAATAAGAGATTTGTATGAAAATAAATGCATTAATTTATGAAATTTAAGTATAAATATACTTGACTTTCAAAATAAAGGGACTATAATTCAAGGTAATTTAAGAGATTAGCTATGAGCAGGATAAGATTTCTTACTATCAACGTTTTCAGAGAGTTGTCGGGAGGTGTGAGACAACAGCGCGGTGAGAAATTATCACTTGTGAGCCTTTCAAATGAAACAATAGTAGTTTGAAACGGATTTCCACCGTTAGAGGGAAGCATATTTACTGATATCAGATATCGGAGATGTGACTGAGAGATCAATGTGAATTGATAAGAGAAGTGGTAACGCGGAAGCATAAGCCTTCGTCTTCTTATATAAAATATAAGAGGATGGAGGTTTTTTTAATGAATAAATATGAGCTGGTCTTAAAAATGTTAATAAACAGATGAGTCATGTACTGATCTGTTGAAGATAAAAGGAGGAGAATATTATGAACACTTTAGTAATTGTATTGATTGCTGCAGTATGCCTTGTATGTGGCTATGTATTTTATGGCCGCTGGCTGGCTAACAAATGGGGAATTGATCCCAAGGCAAAGACTCCGGCAGTTGCAAAAGAGGATGGACAGGATTATGTTCCGACAGACGGATGGACAGTATTTGCGCATCAGTTTTCATCTATCGCAGGTGCAGGTCCTGTTACCGGTGCTATTCAGGCTGCTGTATTTGGCTGGGTGCCTGTATTGCTCTGGATCATTCTTGGTGGTATTTTCTTTGGAGCGGTTACAGATTTCGGTGCACTTTATGCCAGTGTAAAGAATGAAGGTAAGTCCATGGGACTTCTGATCGAACAGTATATTGGTAAGACAGGTAAGAAATTATTCCTGTTATTCTGCTGGCTTTTCACATTGATCGTAACTGCGGCTTTTGCAGATATGGTAGCCGGTACATTCAATGCTTATACAGTCGTTGATGGAGTATCGCAATTATCAGATGCGGCAAAAGTCAATGGCGCAGCAGGAAGTATATCACTTTTATTTATTGCATTTGCAGTTGTATTTGGTCTGATTCAGAAGAAAATGAAATTTACAGGCTGGAAAGAAGTTGTGTTAGGTCTGGTTTGTACGATCGCTGCTTTCTGCATCGGTATGTTTTGTCCGTTAGTTACAACTAAGGTAAATTGGACTTATATCGTATTTGCTTATATTTTCCTGGCAGCAGTGCTTCCTATGTGGCTTCTGATGCAGCCAAGAGATTATATGACGACATTTATGTTTGCAGGTATGATTATTGGTGCAGTGGTAGGTCTGGTCGTTGCACATCCTACTATGAATCTTCCAATGTATACAGGATTCCATAATGAGAAGTCCGGCGATCTGTTTCCTATTCTGTTTGTAACAGTTGCGTGCGGTGCAGTATCCGGTTTCCACAGCCTGGTGTCATCTGGTACTTCATCCAAGACAGTATCCAATGAAAAAGACATGCTAAAGGTTGGTTATGGTGCTATGATTCTTGAAAGTCTGTTAGCTGTTCTGGCTCTTTGCGTAGCAGGTGCAGCAGCATCAGCAGATGGCACAGCAGCAAGCGGCACACCTTTTGCAATTTTCTCATCAGGTGTTGCAGGCTTCCTGGAGATGTTCGGTATTCCTGTTTATGTAGCACAGTGCTTCATGACTATGTGTGTATCTGCACTGGCATTGACAAGTCTGGATTCTGTTGCACGTATTGGTCGTATGTCCTTCCAGGAATTGTTCAGTGTAGATGATATGGAGCATGCAGAAGGATGGCGTAAAGTTCTGTGCAATAAGTATTTTGCAACAGTAATCACGCTTGTATGTGGTTATGTATTGACACAGATTGGATATTCTAATATCTGGCCGCTCTTTGGCAGCGCAAACCAGTTGTTAAGTGCACTGGTACTGATTACATTATGTGTATTCCTGAAAGTAACAGGCAGACAGAACAAGACCTTGTTCCCACCTCTTATCATCATGCTGTGTGTAACATTTACAGCATTAGTAGAAAGAACAATAGCACTTGTCAAGGCTTATACAGCAGGTTCAGCAACATTCCTTGTAGAAGGCTTACAGTTGATTATCGCAATTCTGTTGATGATCCTTGGTATTATCATTGTAATACATAGCGGCAAGAGATTAGTACAGAAAAAAGCAGATAAATAATTAAAATGGCAGTTGGATTGTTAAGTTCAACTGTCATTTTTGGTTTTATTTTGTATTGGTCAGATTGCTTTTTAGATACCTATTTGCTACAATGGAGAGACAGCTTATAGCACATTTTAATACATTATTGTGGAACAGATGCGTAATGAAATTATAGAAATTCAGGGGAGCAAATAGATATGTTGGCAAGATGGAAAGAAAAATACATTGGGGATAAAGAGTTCTATATGAGGGTATTGACTCTTGCGATTCCTCTGATTATTCAGAATGCGATTACGAGTTTTGTCAGTTTTCTGGATAATATCATGGTCGGACAGATCGGCACGGAACAGATGTCGGGAGTGGCTATCGTCAATCAGTTGATGTTCGTATTCAACATCTGTATCTTCGGTGGGGTATCAGGTGCCGGTATTTTTGGTACACAGTATTTTGGAAAAGGCGATTATGAAGGACAGAAGTATACATTTCGTTTTAAACTCTACGCATGTGGAGTAATTACGGGAATTGCGCTGCTTTTATTTGGCTTTTTTGATACGCAGCTTATTTCTCTGTATTTGAGTGAAAATGGCAGTGTGGGTGATGTAAAGCTTGCACTGAAATATGGAGAGGAATATCTGGCAATTATGATGGTGGGGCTGTTGCCTTTTGCATTGTCACAATCCTATACGAATACCATTCGTGAAACAGGACAGACCTTCGTTCCGATGATTGCAGGAATTGTAGCAGTTGTTACGAATCTGATACTGGATATTATCCTGATCTTTGGATTGGAAAGTATTCCTGCGATGGGAGTAGAGGGTGCCGCAATTGCTACGGTTATTGCCAGATTCGTAGAGTGTGCAATTGTGGTGATATGGACACATACCCATACAGATAAGAATCGTTTTATTGTTGGGGCTTATTGCAGCCTGTACATTCCAGGCAGAGTCCTTGGGGATGTGATCAAGAAGGGTACTCCACTGATGTGCAATGAAATGTTGTGGGCAATGGGCATGGCAGTGATCGCACAGTGTTATGCAGTCAGAGGACTGGAAGTGGTCGCAGCACAGAATATTTCGTCTACAATTACGAACCTGTTTAATGTAGTTTATATTCAGCTTGGTTCCTGCATTTCTATTGTAGTTGGGCAGTTATTGGGTGCTGGTAAGAAGAAAGAAGCCAGAGAAGCGGATACGAAGATGATCTTCTTCAGTGTTGGATGCTGTACGGTAGTGGCACTTATTATGATCGCAGTAGGCAGATTCTTCCCCGCTATTTATAATACGGAAGAGACGATCAAAGATCTGGCAACGACATTTATTGTGATTTCGGCAATGGTCATGCCATTATGTTCTTTCTCACATTGTTCCTATTTTACATTGCGTTCAGGTGGAAAGACAGTTATTACGTTCCTGTTTGATAGCGTGTATACATGGGTGATTGTAATACCAGTTGCTTACTCACTGGCTCATTTTACACAGCTTTCTATTCAAGCGGTATTTTTCCTTGTACAGTTCACAGAGATTATTAAGGTCATTATCGGATATTTTATGATTAGAAGTGATGTCTGGCTGCAAAATATTGTAGATAATACTGTTACAGGACATGAGTAAATTGTTGGTGGAATGAGGTACGAACTAACAGTAATATAATACTTCTTCGACTGTAGAACAACTTTGCTATATTGATTTTTTAACTGTTTTATATTATGCTATAATTATCTAATATATGTATTCTCGGAGTCTTCTAAATGAAGCATTCTGAGAGTACATACATGTATCAAGGAGGGTAATATTCATTATGGCGGGTTATTTATTTGTACATTTTATTGGGGAACAGGAGAATGGAGAGCAGGTCTACTTCGCAGTAAGCGAAGATGGGATGCACTGGCAGGATCTGAATGGTGGACAACCGGTGCTGGTATCAGATATTGGAGAGGCTGGCGTGAGAGATCCCTTTATTGTCAGGGATGAGAAGAATCATAAGTTTTACCTGATCGCAACAGATCTTCGCATTGGTTCAGGTAAAGGCTGGGAGTGGGCTGTTACAGAAGCAAGCCGCGACCTGATCGTATGGGAATCAGAGGATATGGTCAATTGGAGCAGACCACGAAGCTGTCACGTTGGAGTAGATGGGGCAGGCTGTGTATGGGCGCCGGAGACGATTTATGATACAGAAACAGAATCCTTCTTTGTATTCTGGGCTTCTATGGTAAAACTGGATGGAGATAAGGAACCAAAACAGCGTATTTATGCTGCATATACGAAGGACTTCGTGAACTTTACAGAACCTTTTGTATATGAAGAAGCGGATTGTCATGTAATTGATATGAATATTGTATATAGTAATGGATGGTATTATCGATTCGTAAAAGATGAGACAAACAAGAACATTCGAACAGACAGAGTAGCTAAGCTGGGTAAGGGAATCAAAGCAGAACCAATCCATAGTGAAGTTCTGTCACAACTGTTTGGTGTGGAAGGTCCGGAGACATATCAGCTTCCAGACGGCAGATGGTGTCTGATCGTGGATCAGTTCGCAACACATAAAGGATATCTGCCGCTTATCTGTGATGACCTGTCCAAAGGTAATTTCCAGGTGGCGCAGGAGGGATCTTATGATCTTGGCAAGTTAAAGAAGCGTCATGGTGGCATCATGCAGATTACAGAAGAGGAATTGAACAGATTAAAACAGAACTTTTAAATGCATTGAAGAGCATATTCCAAAGACTGTTTCAGGTGTTCTTTCATAAGATCTGAGGCTTTCTGATATTCCTTATTTCGATATGCTTCATAAATGAATATGTGGGATTTTTCAATCTCTTTTTGTACAGCGTGGTCGGTCTGATACATTTTGGATAAAATGGTCAGCTGGCTGCGCTGTTTTTCTGCTGCTCTGGCAAGCCGTGAATTATTGCAGTAATCATAGAATACCAGATGAAAACGGTCAGATAGTGTAGTCCATTCCTGAGTTTCTTCGTTAGATAAAGAAGTTTTATCACGAAGGGCAGCAGTGCGCTCTACAATATGTGCGAGTTCTTCAAGGAGGGCAGACTGCTCAGGATGTGCAGAGGCATACTGGATTGCCAGAGCATCCATGTCTCCGATAAATTGATACAATTCTCTGATGTCTTTTTCACTTAGGCTGATGACAGTGACACCTACATTAGAATAGTAATTGACCAGACCTTCTTCGGTCAGGCGGGTCAGGGCGTCACGGATAGGAGTGGAGCTGGTAGCGAAGCGCTCCTGCAGATTCTTGAGAGTCAGTTTCTCACCCTGTGGGATGGACTGATCCAGAATGTCGTTCTTTAATATAGTATAAATCTGTTCTGATAAAGTAGCTTTGTTAAGTTGCATGATAAAGTCTCCTGTTTCATGAAATAAGGTTTATTATGATGCCAGTGTCAAAAGGTCTAAGCCCACATGAGCTTGCTCATAGGTGGGTAAAAGACCTTGGGACACGCCCCCGATATGAGCATAAAAGTGGGATGTTAGTCCCACGATATGCGAATATTGGGGTAGGATTGTGGGAGCACATAGTGCGGAACAATCCGTTGGCATCATAGTTGGAACTATTATAGCAGAGTAGCAGGGTATACGCCAGCCATGGCATTCATAAATTGCCGAAAAATCGCCAATTTATTCATGACGGGCTGCGCCCTATAGAATATATGTTATAGTTGCCCCTTAGTGAGCAAGCTCCCACGGTGCAATTATAACATATATTCTGCATGGCTGGCTATGCATTTTGCAAAATGCATATTGCAAAGTTGGCGGGATGATGATATACTTTAAAGCATTAAAGCAACGAAGAAAGCGGGAGGGTTCACATGAGAGATGAAAAGCTTTTGAAGGAGTTGACTCAGTTGATGGGTGTCTCCGGATTCGAGAAGAATGTACGTGAAAGAATCGAGCAGGAAGCGAAGCCATATGCAGATGAAATGTATACAGATGCGATTGGCAATCTGATCGTATTAAAGAAGGGTAATGGCGGAGAGAATTCCAAGAAGATTATGTATGCGGCGCATACGGATGAGATCGGTTTCATCGTAAAGAAGATAGAAGCGGACGGAAGACTCAGAGTTGCCAATATGGGTTGGAACTGGGCTGGTTCTGCATATAATGCGAGGGTTCGATTCAGAAATGGTATCAGCGGTGTAGTAGGCTGCATGGGAAGTATTGAGGATGCTAAGAATGATGTAGGTAAGCTCTATATTGATATCGGAGCAACTTCTAAGGAAGACGCACTCAAGTATGTCAAGTTAGGTGATGTATGTGGATATTACGGAGAGTATCTGGAGCTGGTAAATGACAGAATCTGTGCTAAAACACTGGACAACAGAATCGGCTGTTATCAGTTACTGATGGCACTGAAGGAGAATGATGGTTCTTATCCCAATGATGTTTATTATGTATTCTGTGTACAGGAAGAACTGGGATGTAGAGGTAGTAAGCCAACGGCTGCCAGAATCAAGCCGGATATCGGTATTGCGGTAGATATTACACCGGCGCATGATTATCCCTGTGATCTGGAGGGCAGCAATGAGGTAGATGGAGGTATTGGTATCAAGATTTGTGATCCTTCTGTTGTGTGTGATGAGGATGTAGTGGCTGCTATGGAAAAGGCATGCGAGGATAATCACATTAAGTATCAGCGTGAAGTGATTGATAAGGGTGGTACAGATGCTTCCAGCATGAACCTGTCAGGATATGGTGTCAAGGCAGGCGGTATCGTAGTAACGACCAGATATCCGCATAGCCAGAGTGCAGTAGCTTCCAAGGCAGATATCGAAGCTGGCGTTGATCTTATGACAGCTTTTTCCAAGACAAAATTTACGTTTTAACTAAGGTAAAAGGAGTAGAAACCTATGAAAAAGATGAAAAAAATCGGAGCTGCTATTCTTGCAGCATGTATGGTAGTGAGCATGACTGCATGTGGCAATAGTGCAACAACCAACAGTGATAGTACACAAAGCGAGAGTTCTTCCAATTCTGGTAAAACAGATATTGTAATTGCAGTAGATGCAGATATTGATACACTGCATCCAGCTAATTTCTCAACAACAGTAGAGTTAAATATTCTGAATCAGATTTATGATACATTGATGTATATGAATCCTGACGAAACACATGATCCGGAACCAAGAATTGCAGAAAGTTACGAAATCAGTGATGACGGTCTGGATTATACTTTCCACTTGAGAGATGATGTTACTTTCCATGATGGAAGCAAGCTGACTTCTGAGGATGTTAAGTTCTCCCTTGAGATGTATCAGCAGTCAGAATATCAGGGTTATGAAGTAGATGGTCTGGCTTCTGTTGATACACCTGATGATACAACAGTTGTCTGCCACTTGGAATATCCATATTCCCCGTTCCTTTTAGGTGTATGTAATGTACATATTGCATCTAAGAGTTATTATGAAGCATCTGCTGATAATTTCGTAAGTTCACCTGTTGGTACAGGTCCATATAAATATGTAGGCAGAAATAAGGGCAGTGACATTACGCTGGAAGCATATGACGGATATTACAGAGGCGTGGCTGCAATTAAGAATGTGAAGTTTGAGGTTATTCCTGATGAAGCAACCATGGCAGTTGCTTTACAGACAGGCGAGATCAACTTTGCAGATATCGAGCCAGCCAGCATTTCACAGCTTCAGGCAAGTAAGGATATTACGATTGCCAGAGCAGATACTTCTGCCTTTTCCTATGTATGTATGAATCTGGAGAAAGAGCCGTTCAATGATGTAAGAGTACGTCAGGCAATCAACTATGCGCTCAACAGAGAGAATATCATTGCAGTATGCTATGATGGCGAGGCTGAGGTCAACTCCAATATCTGCGCTAAGACACGTATGGGTTATCAGGATTCACAGCTTCAATACACATATGATGTAGAAAAAGCCAAAGCATTACTGGCAGAGGCAGGTATTGAGACTCCTTACAATCTGGGTGAAATGTTAGTAGCAGAGAAATATTCCAATCTGGCAGCAGTTATTCAGAATGATCTGAAAGCAATCGGTCTGGATGTAACAATTAAAGTAGCAGAGTTCAACTCCTTTATCGGAGATCTGACAAGTGGTAACTATACAATCACAGCATTGAATATGACACTGGATGGTGATACACAGAGTCTCGAAATGGCATTTACAACTGATTATATCGGTATGGCTAACAATGCAAGATATTCAGACCCTGAGATGGACGAGCTGTTTGCACAGGCTCAGAAGGAATCTGACACTGAGAAGAGAACAGAGCTGTTCAATCAGGCATTCAGCAAGGCACAGGATGAAGCTATCTATGCTGTAATCGGTAATCCACTGGAATTGTTTGCTTATAACAATTCTCTTGATGTACCTGAGATTGCATTTGAAGGTGCATACTTTATCTACAACTTCTCCTGGAAATAAGAGAAAGGACTAACGTTCCATGGGCAAATTTATACTGAAAAGATTATTATATATGATTCCGGTGCTCCTGGGAGTTGCTTTCCTGGTGTTTGCGATTTTGTCGCTGACACCGGGAGATCCCGGAACCATCATATTAGGAATAACGGCTAAGCCGGAAGACATCGCATCCCTGAATGAACAGTTTGGATATAACAAACCGTTTCTTATCAGGTTTTTTTCCTATATAAAAGACATTGTTCTGCATTTCAATCTGGGCGTGTCCTATCAGACTAGAGAACCGGTCATTAATGACATTATGGCTAGATTCCCCAATACGTTGAAGCTGACGATTTTTTCCATGTCATTATCAGCAATTATCGGTATCAGTTTTGGTATCATTTCTGCGGTTAAGCAATATTCTGCGCTGGATCATATCTGTGTTGTAACGGCACTGGTATTTGCGTGTATCCCTGGATTCTGGCTTGGCTTGATGCTGATGATGCTGTTTTCATTGAAGCTTGGCTGGCTGCCTTCTTATGGCGCAGAGAGCCTGAAGAATTTTATTCTGCCTACTTTGACTGTATCTATGACCTCTGCGGCAGGGCTGCTTCGTCTGACCCGTTCAGCCATGCTGGAGACGATCAGACAGGAGTATATTAGAACAGCCAAGGCAAAAGGAGCATCCAAGAAGCGTATTATCATAAAGCATGCACTTAGAAATGCACTGATGCCTGTTGTTACGACATTGGGAACGAGCTTCGGCGCTTCTCTTGGCGGCGCAATCATTGCGGAAACTGTATTTGCCATGCCGGGTATGGGTACTTTGATTACAACTGCAATCAGACAAAAGGACATTCCTATGGTAATGGGGTCTACGCTTTTCCTGGCGGTATTGTTCAGTCTGATCATTTTGCTGGTAGATATTTTGTATGCGGTGATCGACCCAAGAATCATGGATAAATACAAGAAGGGAGGAAAGGGCAATGACTAAGAGAAATTCCCAGCTTCCTGAGATTTGGAGAAGATATAAGAAAAATAAAGCTGCTATGGTAGGGCTTGTCATATTGATATTTATTATTCTGATCGCTGTATTTGCAGATGTAATCGTACCCTATGAGAAATGTATTGAACAGGTAGGTTCAGAGCGTTTGCAGGGTCCCAGCGCAGCTCACTGGTTTGGTACAGATGATCTTGGCAGAGATTTGTTCGCAAGAGTGATACACGGTTCCAGATATTCTCTGTTAATCGGTGTCTCTACCAGTCTGATGGCATTGGTTGCAGGTGCAATCCTTGGTGCAAGTGCAGGATATTTTGGAGGTATGGTCGATAATATTATCTGTAGAATTACAGATGTATTCATGTGTGTACCGCCTATTCTGCTGTCTCTGGCGGTTGTGGCAGCACTTGGTTCCAATATGAAGAATCTCATCATTGCAATTACAGTATCCTGTATTCCAGGTAATATCAGATTGATTCGTTCTGTTGTGCTGACAGTTGCAGAACAGGATTATGTGGAGGCGGCCAGATCTTATGGTGCATCCCATGCAAGAATTATTTTTAAATACGTACTTCCTAATGCAATGGGACCAATCATTGTAAATACGACAATGGCTATCTCTGATATGATTTTATCGGCAGCAGGACTCAGCTTTATCGGTATGGGTATTCAGCCACCATCACCAGAATGGGGTGCATTATTATCCAATGCACAGAAATATATGTTTACTTCTCTTTATCTGTTGATTTTCCCTGGAATTTTCATTCTGCTGTCTTCCTTGTCCTTTAACCTGGTGGGAGACGGATTGACAGATGCATTAGATCCGAAGCTGAAAGACTAGGAGGAGAGACAGATGGTATTAGAGATCAAAGATTTAAAAATACAATATAAAACAGATCTGGAGACAGTATATGCAGTCAATGGCATCAGTCTGAAAATGGAGAAGGGCGAAACGGTAGGTCTGGTCGGAGAGACAGGAGCAGGTAAGACCACGACTGCACTGGGTGTTATGGGACTTCTGCCGGAGAGAACTGCCAGAATCACAGATGGAAGCATCTTATTTGAAGGACAGGAACTGACACGACTGTCAGATAAAGAATATGAAAAGATTCGTGGTAATAAGATATCTATGATCTTTCAGGACCCGATGACAGCATTGAACCCGGTATTGACAGTGGGCAGTCAGATCGAGGAAGCGCTGGAACTGCATAATACAGATAATCTGTCCAAGGCAGAAATGGAACACAGAGTGGAAGAGACTTTGCAGATGGTTGGCATTCCAAAGGAACGTAAGAATGATTATCCTTATCAGTTCTCAGGTGGAATGCGACAGAGAGTTGTAATCGCCATGGCACTGGTCTGCAATCCTGACCTTTTGATCGCAGATGAGCCGACAACAGCTCTGGATGTGACGATTCAGGCGCAGATTCTTTCCATGATCTGTGATTTACAGAGAAAATATGGAACCTCCGTTATTATGATCACGCATGATCTGGGCGTTGTAGCTGAGACTTGTGACAAGGTAGGAATCATTTACGCAGGTGAGACGGTAGAATATGGCAGTCTGGAGGACATTTTTACAGGAGAAAAGCATCATCCGTATACGAAGGGGCTATTTGGTTCTATTCCAAACCTGGAAGATAATGAACGCAGACTACATCCGATTGAAGGTCTGATGCCAGATCCTACGAAGCTGCCGGACGGTTGTGCCTTTGCAGATCGTTGCAAGCAGGCGTGTGAAGTCTGTCATCATAAGAAACCCGCTGTTTTTAAAGAGGGTGGACATTCTATCCGCTGTCATCTCTATACAGGCGAGATTGCAGACAGAAAGGAGCAGGAGTTGTAATGAGCGAAGAATTGTTAAAAGTACAGAATCTGAAGAAATTTTTCCAGACTCCAGGCGGTAGTCTCCATGCAGTAGATGATGTCAGCTTTTCCATCAAAGAGGCATCTACATTAGGGGTTGTTGGAGAATCCGGCTGTGGAAAATCCACACTGGGACGCACAATCCTGCGTCTGAATGAGCCAACAGCAGGTGAAATCTGGTTCCATGGACAGGATGTTGTAAAGGCATCCAAGAGAGAGCTGAGTAAAATCAGACCAAAGATGCAGATGATCTTTCAGGACCCGTATTCCAGTCTGAATGGCAGAATGACAGTGAAACAGTTGATTGCAGAACCACTTATTATTAATAAAATCTGCCATAACAAGTCAGAGCAGGAAGATCGTGTCATGGAAGCCATGAAAACAGTAGGATTGGCAGAACGTCTGGCTTTTGCCTATCCACATGAGCTGGACGGTGGCAGAAGACAGCGTATAGGAATCGCGAGAGCACTGATCCTGAATCCTGAGTTCATCGTATGTGATGAACCGGTGTCTGCATTGGATGTGTCCATACAGGCGCAGATTCTGAATCTGCTGATGGATTTGCAGGAAGAACGTAACCTGACATACCTGTTCATTACGCATGATCTGTCCGTGGTAAAGCATATCTCTGATGAGATCATGGTTATGTATCTGGGTAAATGTGTGGAAAAAGCCAGTGCGCAGGAGCTTTTTGGTAATCCACTGCATCCTTATACCAAAGCATTGCTGGCGGCAATCCCGATTCCAAGCGTGGAATCCTGTCACAAACGCAGGGAGCTTCTACAAGGTGAGGTAACCAGTCCAGTCAATCCCAAGCCTGGATGCCGCTTCGCAGCACGTTGTCCAAAGGCATGCGAGAAATGCCATGAGGAGAGCATGGAATTACAGGAAGTATCTAAGGGTCACTGGGTAGCCTGCCCTTATGTATAAAGAGAAAGGACATAATAGAAATATGGAAACATATAACTGGCCATATGGCAATGAACTGGGTGAAAGAGAAGAAGCCACCTGTGATGTGCTGGTACTGGGCGGCGGTCTTGCCGGCTGTTATGCAGCCATTGCAGCAGCCAGAAGAGGACAGTCTGTTATTCTGGTGGAAAAGGGCAATACAGAGCACAGTGGTTCAGCCGGAACTGGATTTGACCACTGGGAATCAGCATGTACCAATCCCTGTTCTGAGGTAACGCCGGAAGAAATTGCATGGGCATATGTCCATGAACAGGATGGATACAGCAATGGTATCGCTCACTATATCGAATGTAGGGAAGGCTATGACCGCCTGATCGATATGGAGTCTTTTGGCGGAAAAGTCAGAGATACCGAAGGAGAGTTCGAGGGGGCTGCTTTTCGCGACGAAAAGACGAAGCTCATGTTCGCCTATGATTATAAGAATAAATTTACATTGAGAGTATGGGGTTCGACGTTTAAGCCGGCGCTTGTAAAGGAATTGAAAAGACTGGGTGTCAGGATTTATGACAGAACAGAAGCTACTGCGCTATTAACCACGATAGAAAATGGAAAGAAGCGCGGTATCGGTGCTATGGGTATGAATGTCAGAACCGGTAAATTCATGATTTTCAGGTCAAAGACAACGGTGCTTACCATGTCAAGACCAGCGAGAGTATGGCTTTTCAACCCTGATACCGTAGGATTGTGCGAGTTCAGACCGATGCAGAGTATCGGAAGTGGACATGCCATGGGATATCGTGCAGGTATGGAATTTACCATGATGGAGAAGTCTGTTCGGGCAGAATTCTCAGCCGCAGGCAGAAGTTTCCCGCCTTATGGAGCGGGCAACAATCATAATACCTGGTATGCAGCAACTATGGTAGATGCCAGAGGTGTAGAGATTCCTTACGTGGATAGAGATGGCAAGGAGTTAAAGACCGTTCTGGAAAGATATATGCCGGCGAAGGGACAGAAGTTCTTCTTAAAGGGCGGTGTTATTGACAATCCAAAGTATGAGTATCGGGGACCGGAGACACTGGATTTTGACGAATTGATGAAGCGCGGCTATAAGCTGCCTTTTTATGCAGATTTAAGCCGTATGCCGGATGAAGAGAGACGGGTAATCTGGGGAATGATGGTCGGCGAGGAAGGCAAGACCAAGATTCCAATTCTGGAGAACTATACAAGAAGAGGCTTTGATTCCTCCAAACATATGCTGCAAAGCTACGGAACAGGATGGCAGTCTGCTAATTTCCTGGAGCAGGAGAGACAGTTGTTTGGAGCGCCCGGCGGCATCATGCATGACTGGGATCTCAAGACGAATATTGAGGGAATCTATGCAGCAGGCGATCAGCTCTATGCTTCTGACTGTGCCGGATTTGCCTGTGCAACAGGTTATTATGCAGGCAGAAAGGCAGCAGCGGCAGCAGGCGAACTGGAGTTAGCCGAGTATGACAAGGAGCAGGTTGAGGAAGAAGTAGAAAGACTCTACGCACCGCTCTATGTGGATGCTGATGAAGGAATGAACTGGAAAGAGCTGAATATGGCAATATCCAAAGCAATGCAGAATTATTGCGGCGGTGTGAAATGTGATGCCCTTTTAAAAGAAGGCTTAGATCTGTTAGATACCTACAAGAAGGAGTTTGTTCCAAGATTGTACTGTACAAATCCGCATGATCTGATGAGAACCCATGAGGTATTGGATATTCTTACAGTAGCAGAGCTTATTTTACAGGCTTGCCTGCTACGGAGAGAAAGCTCAGAGACATTGTGTTTTGCCAGAACAGATACGGATGCCGTTGAGGAAAAGGGCAGGGGTAAGCATATTGTGCTTCGTCAGGAAGATGGCAGGATCATCAGCCGTGAAGTGCCGCTTGATTTCTTCGGAGATTTGCAGACAGAATACGAGAAGAGAAATGCAGATTATATTGCGTCAGGGGAGGTGCCGACACATGAAGCATGATGAGAAAAAGGAATACACAGTCAGACAGGTAGCGTGCAGTACCAGACCGATACATTATGATCCAGAGTTGTGCATTGGCTGTAACCGGTGCGTAGATACCTGTCAGTGCGATATTCTGATGCCGAATCAGGAGAAGGGGAAGCCACCCGTTGTTATGTATCCGGGTGAGTGCTATTACTGTGGTGCCTGCGTTATGGTCTGTCCAAGAAAGGGTGCGATTACTCTGGAGCATCCATTGATGAATCAGGCGAAATTTGTACCTGTAAAAAAATAAGGTTGTATAAAGAAAGTGCTGAACGGGTTTTGAATATATCCGGTTCAGCACTTTTCTGTTTAATAGTGATATTTTTTTCTCTTGGCAATAAGGAAAGAGATGGACACGATAACTGCGCATATCTCAGCAACGATATTGGCTAACCAGATACCATTGAGTCCGAAGAGAATAGGCAGTATCAGTACTGATGACAACTGGAATACCAGTACACGCAGGAAGGAAACTGCGGCAGAGATAGGTCCGTTGCCCAGGGCTGTAAAAAATGACGAAGTAAAGATGTTGATACCTGCCAGTACAAAACAGAATGAGAAAATACGGAAGGCTGTAATGGTCATGGACAGCAGTTCAGCATCATATCCGACAAATATTCTGGAAATCACAGGAGCCAGCGCAAATCCGAGAATTGCCATAAGTACACCGGCGATACTCATAATTTTCAGGCTCTTGCGGCGCATATTCTGCAATTCTTCATAATTACCTGCACCGTAGTGATAACCGATGATAGGTGCACTGCCAACTGAATAACCGATGAACATAGCGATAAATACGAACTGTACATACATCAGCACACCATAGGTAGCAACTGCATTTTCACCACCTAACCGCATAAGCTGGTAGTTGTACACGATTCCAATCAGTGAGGAAGCCACGTTACTCATTAACTCGGAGCAGCCGTTACTGCTGGCTTTTAACAATGGGGCAAGTTCGAACCTGGTTCTGGTCAGTCGAAGCGGGCTATTGTTAGGCATTGCAAAATAAAGCAGGGGAAGAAGTCCACCAATAGACTGACTGATTCCTGTAGCCAGTGCAGCACCCACAATGCCCCATTTGAATGCTCCAACGAATAAAGCATCCAGTACCATATTGGTAACGCCTGCAGCTACTGTGACAATCAATCCAAGACGGGGCTTCTCGGCAACAACGAAGAAGCTCTGGAAGATGTTTTGCAGCATAAAGGTCGCATTAAAAGCAATGACGATTCTGCCATACAATACACAGGTATCCAACATGCTCTCATCAGCTCCGAACAGCTTCGCCATTGGACGTACAAAGATAATGCCAAGTACTGTGAGAAGTATACCGGTTAGAATTGTGAAATACACCATCATGGAGAAGTAGCGGTTGGCTTTCGCCTTATCTCCGGTACCAAGTGTATAAGAAACCAGCGCACTGCCACCGGTACCAATCATGAAGCCGATACTACCGAGTATCATAATAAAAGGCATAATCAGGTTGATGGCGGCAAAAGCCGTTTTACCTGCAAAATTGGACACGAAGAAGCCATCCACGACACCATAGACAGAGGTAAATACCATCATGACAACGGAGGGCAGAGTAAATAGGAAAAGTTTTTTATAGTTGAAGTGATCAGATAATTGAATGTTCATTTAAAGTTCCTTTCTGTAAGGTTGAATCTGTTGTAAGTTATTTTTGAGGGTATCAGCATATCTCTCGTATAGTCGCAGGAAAGTATCCTGTTCTTCTTTGGTAAAAGTTGCAAAAGTCTCCAGTTCTATATGGATTACCTGTTGGGCAGTATTTGTGGCTAATTTTTCTCCAAGGGGAGTCAGCTCAATGTATTTGCTGCGTCGGTTATTCTTGTGAACCAGGGTCAGATAGCCGTCAGCCTCCAGCTTCTTCAGGGAAGAGTTGACAGTCTGCTTGGGCTGATATTGCATATCACACAGCTCACTCTGGGTCATTGGCTGATCGGAAAGACACAGAGTATACAGAATCCAGAATTCGCAGTCGGAGCAGTCCAGCAGTCTGGCGGCGTTGCGGTAGAAGTCATCTTCTTTCTTAAAAATATTATTAAAACGAATCAATAAGTCATGTTCGACAGACATATCATTCCTCCTTTTTCATTCCAATAAAAAAATCCGAAATCGGACGATTCTGATTATAGTCCGATTTCGGATAAAAGTCAATAAAAGATTATCCGACAATTTACTGACAACTTTATTAAGTTAAGATATAGCAGTTTTTGCAATGTATTTATAAAAAAATACAATGAAATGGAAGAAGAGATGGGGTATATTGTTTTAACAAAGAATGTACTTTGGGAGTGTTCTAATGATTTGTTAGAAGATTTCGAGGTATGTGAAGATTATGCAGGGGGTAGGAAGATGTTTACGTGGAATAGTAATGCACAGATTAGAACACTGATTGATACAGCGCCAGTGCGTAATGCAGTGGATATTTTATACAGAGATATGGAAAAGACACTGAAACCTGTATCGCAGGGGTGTGGTGATATCTTATTGGAAAAAGATGATAGTCTGGGAGAAGAACAGTATCGGATAGAAATTAAAACAAGCCAGATTACAATATATGCACAGGATGACCTGGGCTGGGTATATGGATTGTTGCTGTTAAGTGAACGATTCTTAGGTGTAAAGCCTTTCTGGTTCTGGATGGATCAGACACTTGAGCAGAAAGAGTTTGTTGAAATAGAGGAGCAGACTATTGCTTCACCCAGACCTGTAATACGTTTCAGAGGGTGGTTCTTTAATGATGAAGTGCTGATGTTAAAATGGAAATATAATGAAAATGGCATAGATGGATGGAAAATGGCGTTGGAAGCACTTCTGCGCTGTGGCGGCAACATGGCAATTCCAGGTACAGATAAAATGTCCAGAAAGAACAGACAGTTGGCTGCGGATATGGGATTATGGATTACGCATCACCATGCAGAACCTTTGGGGGCAGAGATGTTTGTGAGAGCATATCCTGATGAAAAGCCCAATTATCTGGAGCATCCTGAGCTGTTTCATAAATTATGGGAAGATGCAGTGATTGCACAGAAGGATTGTAAGGTTGTATGGAATCTATGTTTCCGTGGGCAGGGTGATATGCCATTTTGGAGTACAGATACGACGGGGAGATTCGATACGCCTGCAAAGAGAGGTCAGATGATCAGTGAGGTTATTCATAAGCAGTGTGACATTGTCAGAAAATATGTGAAGAATCCTGTCTTTTGCACCAACTTGTATGGTGAGATTATGGAGCTGTATGAACAGGGATATATAGAACTTGACACGGATGTCATAAAAGTCAGAGCAGATAATGGGTATGGAAGGATGGTCACAAGACGCAGAGACAATCATTCAGCCAGAGTATCGTCTATGCCGGATGGAAAAGACAGTAGTCCGCAGGGAATCTATTATCATGTATCCTTCTATGATTTACAGGCTGCCAATCACATCACGATGCTGCCCAATTCCGTCGATTTTGTAGAAGAGGAACTGAGTCAGGTCATGGCAAATGGAGGTAATGATTTCTGGGTGATTAACTGTTCCAATGTCAGACCGCATGTGTATTATCTGGATGCGATTCGTAAAATCTGGTTTGGGGAGAAAGTAAGTGATGCGAGTCATAGCAGGCAATTTGCAGATACGTATTATCACAGTAATCAGTCTATAGCTGCTTGTTACAGGGAATATCCACAGGTGATGCCAAGTTATGGGAAAGAGCCGGACGAACATGCAGGCGAGCAGTTGTATACAGAAAATATCCGTTTACTGGCGCATCAGTTTCTGATAGACAGGACGCAGAATGTAAAGGGAATGTACTGGCTGGTGGGAGATGTCCCTTATGTTGAACAGTTAGACAAGTTCAGCGCAATCTGTGAAAAAGCATTGCCCGGACTGGAAGCATTGCTGGGAAAATGTGAGAAAATAGAGGACAGATTGTTTGAAGCTACATTAAAATTACAGGTACAGATACATACATACTGTTGTCAGGGCGTTGTTTTGTATAGAAAAGGTTATGAAGCCTTTTGTCAGGGTGACTATGCAAAGTCCTTTGTCCTTTTTGGTGACAGTGATGTCAGTTTTGAACAGGCTGATAGGTCTATGCGCCAGGCTGAGTATGGTGTATGGCAGGACTTCTATTATAATGACTGTTTTGCAGATGTAAAACACACGGCATATATGGTTCGTAAGGTCATGGGACTTGTTAGAGAGTATGGGGACAATGCACGACATGACAAGTGGTATCGTGATTACTGCTATGCCAAGGAAGATAGAGACGTATTCCTGTTGTTGGTATTGGATAATCATAAGACGGACGAAGAACTGTACCGGGTGATGAAGGAGAAAATCAGTACGAGTTTTGACATTTGAGTACGAGTTTTTACATTTGGCTTGTAATCATTGGAAAGATTGTTATAATGCCCTTTACAAACGTTTGTAATATTACAGGAAAAGGACATTACTAATGA
>CAVBMG010000056.1:0-22159 GCA_963596435.1 Agathobacter sp. | reverse complement strand
TTTGTGGTGATTTCTGTTAATTTGTACTTGACAAGAGGTCATTACATATCAGTTACAAATAAAAAAACATAAGGAGGAAGAAAAGATGGAATACAGAACAATGGACAACATTGGAGCAAAAACTTCCCTGCTTGGCTTTGGATGTATGCGTTTTCCTACCAATGCAGACGGAAGCATCAATGAGGAACTGGCACTGGATATGCTGGATCGGGCATATCATGCCGGAGTGAACTATTTTGACACGGCGTATCCGTATCATGGAGGAAAGAGTGAGCCGGTAACCGGTAAGGCTCTGGATCGTTATCCCAGAGATTCCTATTATCTGGCTACGAAGCTTCCTATCTGGGAAGTGAAGACACTGGAAGATGTGGACAGGATCTTCCATGAGCAGTTGGAGAGACTGCATAAGGATTATGTGGATTTCTATCTGATGCATGCACTGAATAAGGACAGATGGGAGCTGATCAAGAAGCTTGGCATTCTGGAATATTGTGAGAAGCTTCGCAGTGAAGGTAAGATTCGTTATCTTGGATTCTCTTTCCATGATGATTATGAAGTCTTCCAGGAGATCATTACATCTTATCACTGGGATTTCTGTCAGATACAGCTCAACTATATGGATAAGGACTCACAGGCTACCTTAAAGGGCGTAGAGCTGGCAGAGTCACTGGGGATTCCAATGGTAATCATGGAACCTGTAAAGGGTGGTTCTCTTGCAGAACTTCCGGATGACATTACTTCAATCTTTAGAAATGTCAGACCACAGGCTTCCACCCCATCCTGGGCATTGCGTTATGTTGCCACATTTTCCAATGTTAAGGTAGTGCTTAGTGGTATGTCCAACATGGAACAGGTAGAAGACAATCTGAAGACTTTTACGGATTTTGAACCGTTAAATGAAGTGGAACAGGAAGCAGTCTGTCAGGTTGCAGATGCATTGCACAAACGTGTAAAGAACGGCTGTACAGCCTGCAAATACTGTATGCCATGTCCGGCAGGGGTGAATATTCCAGGAAGCTTTGGCGTATGGAATGAATATCATATCTATGGCAATCTGGCTGATACCCAATGGTGCTGGACGAAAGAGATTCCAGAAAGTGCGAAACCCAAGAACTGTATCAAATGCGGTAAGTGCGAGAGAGTCTGTCCACAGAAGATACATATCAGAGAAGATCTGGTAAAAGTGCAGGAAGAACTGGATCGCGTCACTGCACAGGCATAATACATAATAACAAAAAGAGTCATTATTGTTCACATAATATGAACGGTAATGACTTTTTGTATGCGGCTTATTTTAAATAAAGGGTAATTATTCAGAACCCCATGCGCAAATTTTCAGAAAACTTTAAACAATATATGGAATATTTGAGAAAAATATAGTATAATATGTTCAAGTGTGAGGATGACATAATAAATCTACAATAACAATTGTGTAATTGAGGGACGATAGAATGAGTGAGTGCAGATATAATATTCCAAAACAGTATCGTGTAGATAAGGGGATGCCTCTTGAGGCATTGTATCCGAGAATGAAGGACAGTAAATGCAGAGAGATCTTCGAGACAGAGATTGTCAGTATGGAATGGTGCTATCATATTACAGAGGGGGAGAGCGCACCGGATATGGCATCGCTGCTTCGCAAGAAAGGAATTTCTGTGTTTGAGGTGATAACCCGTCAGAAAATATCACCGGAACTGATGACAGAAGTATTTGCTGATCTGATTCGGAAACGCTTCGTCATTGTATACCTGTGTGAGCAGGAGATTGCCATGGCAACTTTTGTTCCGGGAGAGAATGAACAAGAAGGAAAAATATGTGCGACAGATTTTTATTCCCATGATATGTCACATATGATAGAGATTCTTGACTTTGAGCAGGATGCCAATAAGAGTGTGGAAGAGATACATAACAGGATTATGTCTGAGATACGGCAGCAAAAGAAAGAGATCATGATTGAGAAGGCTTTTGCAGGCATGCATAAAAGTGTGCAGCAGGAGCCGGATCTGGAATACGAATTCAGTGAAGAAAATCTGGAGAAAATAAGAGAAGATGCGAACTTCGTGCAGGAACAGCTGAGAGTAGATGTGAAGGCATAAGACGCAGAAGGGGAAGCTATGGATAAGGGGATACAGAAGGCAACAGCAGCAATCGTGCTGAACTCATTAGGCGGTGGTGTTGTA
Organism: Agathobacter sp.; assembly: GCA_963596435.1. Lineage (GTDB taxonomy): Bacteria > Bacillota > Clostridia > Lachnospirales > Lachnospiraceae > COE1. The sequence continues at coordinate 19,979 of CAVBMG010000056.1, read as the reverse complement.
CCAAGAGTAGGACTGGAGTATATCACAGTAGGCAGAAGAAATGAGATAGGAGCATTGCTTCAGGATGTGGAACTGATTCAGGCAGGCGGCAGTGCCATGCGTTTCATCGAGGGCAGATATGGAAGCGGTAAGACTTTCCTGCTGTATGCTTTGAAGAATCATGTGCTGGAGCGTAATTTTGTGGTATCGGATGTGGAATTATCCGTAGATAAAAGACTGGTAGGCAACAAAGGGCAGGGAATTGCAGCATATCGCGAGATGATCCGCAATCTTGCCACCAGGGGCTGCCCGGATCAGGGGGCGTTGAAACCTGTCCTTGACAAATGGATCTCAGAATTGGAAAATGAGGTGGAGCAGGAAAGCGGACTGACACCGGGACATGAGTCTTTTGATATTAAGGTCAGTCAGAAAGTACATAAGATCACATCGTCTCTGGAAGAGAAGGTCAATGGCTTTGACTTTGCCAAGGTGCTGTCGATTTATTATAAAGGACATCGGATGGGTGATGATAAATTACAGCAAAAGGCGTTTCGATGGATGTGTGGAGAGTATCGCACCAAATCCGAAGCCAAAAGTGACCTGGGAGTGAATCTGATCATAACAGATGATAACTGGTATGATTTTATAAAATTGTGGGCAGAATTTGTTGTAAAAGCAGGCTATACGGGACTGTATATCTGTATGGATGAGCTTGCAAGTATCTATGAGATTCCAAGTAAAGTAGGAAGAGATTATAATTACAGTAAGCTGCTTACTATCTATAATGATGTATTGCAGGGGAAGGCATCTCATCTGGGATTTCTGATGGGAATTACCAAAGAAGCAATGGAAGATCCTGTCAGAGGAATTTATGGGTATGAGCCGCTTCGTTCCAGATTGGAGAACCGTAAGTTCATTGGCGGGGCAGCAGAAGAATTACGTGATCTGGCAGCTCCGGTAATTGCCCTTTCTCCATTGAATCCGGGAGAAATCTACGTATTACTTGAGAAGCTGACACAACTGCATGAGATTGTATACGGATATGAATCCAAACTGGAACATGATGATTTTATTTATTTCCTGAAGAATCAATATGCAAGAGTCCGCAATACGGGGGAAATGACAGCCAGAGAAATGATCCGTAATTATATCACACTGCTGAATCTGACGCAGCAAAACAGCGACAGACCCAAGGAAGAAATCCTGTATGCAGTAGAGGATTATAATGTAAAAAGCAATTAGAAAGACAATAAAGATAATAAAATGAAAATGATAGAACCAAAAGAAATTATCAGATCAAGGCGCAGGACGATAGCTCTGGAAATCAATGCACAGGGTGAATTGATCGTCAGAGCGCCTTTTCGCGCTTCTATGGAGCAGATCATGGATTTTGTGAAACGTAAGCAGGACTGGATCTGTGATAAAACAAGACAAATGCAGGACAGAAGACAGGCGCAGCCTCATATTGGAATCGCACAGGGAGATCAGTTGTATTATAAAGGCGAACTGTATCCGGTAATCATAAGTGAAGGAAGAAGCGGTTCCTTTGATGGGAACTGTTTTCGCTTGCCGGCTAGTGCAAATACAGGAGAAATGCTGACGGCATGGTATCGTAAACAGGCTGCCAGGGTGATTATTCCTAGAGTAGAAGAGTATGCGGCACGGATGGGCGTTGAACCTAAGGGAGTACGTATTACTTCAGCCAGAACACGGTGGGGATCGTGCAGTTATGTAAACCATATTAATTTCAGCTGGCATCTTGTGATGTGTCCTGAGGATGTGATAAACTATGTAGTAGTACATGAGTTGTGCCATATATGGCATAAAGATCACAGCAGGCTTTTCTGGGCAAGTGTGGCAGAATATGATCCTGATTATAAGGAACACAGGCACTGGCTTAGGGAGCATGGCATATTAATGGAGGAGAACTGGTGATTCACGCAGTTATATTTGATATGGATGGTGTGCTGATCGACACAGAGAAGCACTATAATGCAGCCTGGTGTCAGGCAGCTACAGAAGCAGGCTTTCCTTTTACCAGAGAGCATGCACATTTGCTTAGAAGCTGCGAAGCCAAAGAGGGCGAGAAGCTGATGCAGGGAATATTTGGTCCGTCTTTTGACTATTATGCGATCAGAGAACGCAGAAGAGAACTGGTCAGAGAGAGACTGGCTCAGTATGGACTGGAGAAGAAACCGGGAGTGGAAGAAACACTTAGATTCCTGCGGGCAAAGGGCATAAAGACGGCGGTAGCCACGGCTACGGCACTGGATATTACGAAATCCCATCTGACCACAATAGGAGTCTGTGATCTTTTTGACAGTATTGTCAGTGCCAAGAATGTGGCACATGGGAAACCCGAACCGGATGTGTATCTGTATGCCTGTGAACAGATTGGGGAGAGACCGCAGGACTGTATGGCGGTGGAAGATTCTCCAAATGGCATCCTGGCTGCATACAGAGCAGGACTTCGTACCGTAATGGTTCCGGATCTGACACAACCGGATGAAGAATTGACAAAATATTTATATGCCTGTGTAAACTCTCTGTCAGATTTATGCGAACTTTTTGACAAGGAAGAGTAGGTCCTTTTTACGCAGAGAAAATAGAAAAAGGAGCGAAATTATGGAAAATGAAATAGTAGAAAAGCCGGATTATGTCGAAGAACTGGTGAATCTGATCCGTAGTGGTGAGTCGGATGAAGGCATTTCTGAGAAAATAGATAATTACCATGATAATGATATCGCTTCTGCATTGGATGAACTCAATGAAAAAGAGCGTAAGAAGCTCTATCAGATACTGGGCGTGGAGAGAATGTCCGAGATATTTGCCTATGTAGACGACGTAGGAAAGTATCTGGAAGAGATCGAGCTGGAAAAGGCAGCAGACATCATCGAGAACATGGATGCAGATGATGCTGTAGATGTTCTGGAAGAAGTAGATGAGACGAAACGTAAACAGCTGATTGAATTGATGGATGAAGAGTCCAAGGAAGACATCAAACTGATCTGTTCCTATGAAGAGGATGAGATTGGTAGCAAGATGACGACGAACTTCATCGAGATCAGTAGACGTCTGACCGTAAAGCAGGCAATGAGAGAGCTTATTGCGAAAGCGGAAGAGAATGATAATATCACTACAATCTATGTAAAAGATGATGATGACACTTTCTATGGTGCGATTAATCTGAAAGATCTGATCGTGGCCAGAGGATATACAGACCTGGATTCCCTGATCAGTCACTCCTATCCGTATGTGCGTGACCACGAATCCATTACGGACTGTATTGAACAGTTGAAGGATTATGCGGAAGATTCCATTCCTGTACTGGATGATGATAACAAGCTGCTAGGTGTTATCACAGCACAGGATATCGTAGAAGTCGTAGATGATGAGATGGGTGATGACTACGCTAAACTGGCTGGTATGACGGAGGAGGCTGACCTGGAAGAAAGTCTCCCGGAGAGTATCAAGAAACGTCTGCCCTGGCTGGTTGTATTACTGGGGTTAAGCCTGTGTGTATCGACGGTGACAGGACTCTTTGAAAATGTAATATCCCATCTGGCGATCATTGTAAGCTTTCAGTCATTGATTCTTGGTATGTCAGGTAATGTAGGTACACAGTCACTGGCTGTTACCATTCGTGTGTTGATGGATGAAGATCTGTCCGGCAAGCAGAAATGGGAGCTGATCTTTAAAGAGGCAAGAATTGGCTTCTGCAATGGCTTAATGCTTGGTCTGCTGGCTTTTGCATTCATTGGTACGTATGTATATGTGCTGAAAGGCAGACCATTACAGTACGCATTTTCAGTATCTGCCTGTGCAGGTGTGGCATTGATGCTTGCAATGACCATATCCAGCGTGGTAGGTACAGTCGTGCCGATGTTCTTCCATAAGGTCAAGGTAGACCCTGCGGTTGCTTCAGGACCCTTGATCTCTACTGTGAATGACTTCGTAGCAGTTGTGACATATTACGGTCTTGCCTGGGTATTGTTAATTCAGGTGCTGCATTTATAAGAATAAAAAATATAAATTTCCACATAATAACTCCAAAGCTAAAGAATAACAGAATATGAAATTGGAGGAATGAGGAAATGAAAGCTACAGGAATTGTGCGCAGGATTGATGATCTGGGACGTATAGTGATTCCAAAAGAGATCAGAAGAGTATTAAGAATTCGGGAAAGTGACCCGTTGGAAATATTTACCGATCACGAGGGTTCTATCATATTAAGAAAATATTCTCCAATTGGAGATATGGGAAGTTTTGCAAAACCATTTGCAGAGAGTCTTGCACAGGTGTCAGGACATATTGCCCTGATTGCAGACAGAGATCAGTGCATTGCGGCAGCAGGAAGTGGGAATAAGCAGCTGCTGGGCAAGAATCTGAGTAAGGAAATGGAAGAGAAGATGAACGCCAGAGAGACCATATGTGCATCCAGGGGAGAACTTGGATATGTGCCAATCACAGAGGATGAGACGGAAGGCTACTGGCATGAAGTGATGATTCCCATTCTGGCGCAGGGAGATATTATAGGCGCTGTTGTTCTTTTATCAAATGGTGAGAATAATCCCATGAGTGAGGTAGAAGTGAAGCTGGCGCAGTCGGCAGCGGGATTTCTTGGGAAACAGATAGAACAGTAGAATAAAAAACGATGCCATACGGATTGTTTCGTACTTCGTACTCTCACAATCCGCCCCCATCATTCGCATATCGTGAAGCTAACGCTTCGCTTTTATGCTCATATGGGGGGACAGGTCATTAAGCCATAAAAACACTCCCGTGCAAGCACGTCGTGTTTTTTAGGCTTTTGACCCTGGCATCGTTACACTACATAATTATACATGAAGATGAAATGGCAGATACTGCCGCCCATGACGAATAAATGGAAGATTTCATGGGAGCCGAAATATTTGTGTACGGCATCAAAGACGGGAAGCTTCAACGCATAAATGATGCCTCCGATGGTATAAATGATGCCGCCTGCCAATAACCAGCCGAAGGCTGCATGGGGCAGAGTATCCCACAGAGTGCCGAATACCAGAAGACAGGTCCAGCCCATTGCGATATAGATAACAGAAGAGAACCACTTGGGGCAGGTAATCCAGCATGCCTTTACGATCATACCTACCAGAGCGGTTCCCCAGACCAGAGCCAGCAGGGAATAGCCCATTCTGCCACCCAGTACGATAAGGCATACAGGGGTATAGGAGCCTGCAATCAGTACGAAGATCATCATGTGGTCTATCTTACGAAATATGCGCAATACCTTATCAGATACGCGACTGATGCTGTGATAAGCGGTGCTTGCACCGTAGAGCAGAATCATACTTCCGACAAAAACTGCCATAGCTAACATATTGGTTGTATTTCCCTGAGCTTTTATCATAAGTGGAGAAGCTGCCATTAATGCCATCAGACAAGCGATGAAATGAGTAATCGCACTTCCCGGTTCGCGAATTGTTAATTGCATAATAAACACCAAGCCTTTCCTGAAATATTGGATTCTATACAACGTAGTATTCAATACTACATATAAGATAAATTAATACTACGTTATATTGTAAACGATGTCAAGATGAATTATGCATAAAAAAGAGGACCATTAGTCCTCTTCGATTATCTGAATTTCCATATAGTCGAACTCTATGGATTCTATGAAATTGTCTGCGGTAAATCTAGCCTTGTCATGTCTCTTAAATTCTGATATGGTAGAATCCAGCCATATGGGTTTGCCAAGATCGAATTCGTAACAGGCTTCTTCTATTGCATGGAAGACCTTATGAGTCCGGGTATCTTCAGAATCATCGCATATAACGGTATCTTTCAGTAAGTGATTGTCTTTTATGATTTTAGCCCAAAGACGAAACATATCAAATCTCCTGTTCATGGTAAATTAGTGGTTAATAACAGATAGAGTATAGCATAAATTCCAGAAGATAGACATATAAATATTATAATGGTCAGTCTGTTGATAACAGGCTATAGCGCAAACAGGCGTTTTGTGATAAGCTTATATTATAAACTGGGGAAAAGAGAAGAGGAATAACAAGAGCATGGAATATCAGATTAATAACAGTTCAGAAGTGGATAACTGGAAAGAAGTTATCCTTGTATATAATTCTGCATTAAAAGAAATAGGAACGAAGCTGGAGATATTGAATGATGAATTCCAGCATGTACATAGATATAATCCCATAGAGCATATTAAATCCCGTATTAAGACATCGGAGAGCATTGTTAAGAAGTTAAAGAAAAACGGATATGAGTCCACCATTGAAAATATGGTGAAATATGTCAATGACATAGCAGGAATCAGAATCATCTGTTCTTTTACAACGGATATCTATCGGATTGCTGAGATGCTGGCGAATCAGAATGATGTAAAGGTGCTGGCAGTGAAGGACTATATTAAGAATCCTAAGCCAAGTGGATATAAGAGTTATCATATGATTGTGTCCATACCGGTCTTTTTGTCAGACAGGATCATAGAAGCGAAGGTAGAAGTACAGATCAGAACAGTTGCCATGGATTTCTGGGCAAGTCTGGAGCATAAGATCAATTATAAGTTCGAGGGCAATGCGCCGGAGCATATCAAAGATGAGCTCTATGCCTGTGCACGGATGGTATCTGCACTGGATGCCAAGATGCTGTCATTAAATGAAGAGATTCAGGCAATTGAGAAAGAACAGGAACAAAAGTCCCTATAAATGAGGAGTGCCCCGGTATCTTGCGATACCGAGGCTATTATGAAAAAATTTATCTATGTGTAATGAAAAACATTACGCTGTTCCCTTTGCTTATGGTTAAATATTACCATTAAAATATGAACAAATTATGAACAAAATGTAAATGTATAGTTAATTTGACGGAAAAGAAATAGTCAGACAATAATCTATATACAAAATGCACAAAAAGCAAACAGTTGTCTTGCAGACAAAAGAATGCTATGATGTAACTATTGAGGATCAGACAGGATTCTGAATCGTTGCGCTATATACGGAGGGCGAAGAATGGATAATTTTATGGATAAACTCGCACAGAAATTCAATGCACAGGAAATGATCAAGGCGAACTCTCAGGCAGAAGCGGCAGAGATGAAGAAATTACAGCTTCAGGTAGCAGAGTATGAGAAGATTCTGCAGGAAATGCGTAAGCTGAATTATAAGAATGCCGAGCTTTCTGAAAAGATAGATGTACTGGTGGGAGAGAATGCAGGAAAGCTGCAGGGACTTCAGGAGGATGAGCAGAAGCTTCTTTCCACATTACGCGATCTGACAGAGGAACAGACGAGAAATCGTGAAGAAGAGCTGTCCAGAAAGGCAGAAGAGAAGCAGGATGTCCAGCAGGATACAAAGGCGCAGACCAAAGATATCATTGCGCAGACCCAGGAACTTATGACACGTTCTGAGGATTTTGTACATAAGGAAAATGTAAAGGTCTACAGAAATGTACAGGCTGTTATCATCGAAGAGCTCAAGAAGCAGACAGATGCATTATGTCAGGAGAATACACGTCTGGCGTCCCGCATGAATGTTGTGATGGCATTCAGTCTGATTACAATGCTGATTGCTGTGGCAAGTCTGATCTTACAGATACTGACGGGATTAAATATCAAACTGTTCTAGGAGAAATTATGTCTAAGATATCATTTAAGGCTGGAAATATGCTCTATCCGCTGCCGGTTGTCATGGTCAGTGTAGCGGATAAGGAAGGTAAGTCCAATATATTGACGGTAGCATGGGCTGGTACTGTCTGTACCAATCCGCCTATGGTAAGTATTTCGGTAAGACCGGAGAGATATTCTTATCATATGTTAAAGGAGACGGGAGAATTCGTAATCAATCTTACGACCAGAGACCTTGCAAAAGCCACGGATTATTGTGGTGTACGAAGCGGCAGGGATGTAGATAAATGGAAAGAAATGAATCTGACACCTGTTCCTTCTCTGGAAGTAAAAGTGCCTTCCATCGCAGAAAGCCCTGTAAATATAGAATGCCGTGTGCATCATGTAGAGGAGCTTGGTTCACACCATATGTTTGTTGCAGAAGTAGTAGCAGTACAGGTAGATGATGCCTATATGGATGAGAAGAAAAGCTTCCATTTATCTCAGGCAAAGCCCATTGTATATTCACATGGAGAGTATTATCTGCTGGGCGAGAAGCTGGGAACTTTCGGGTACAGTGTTCGTAAAACTGTCAAAAAGAATAAAAAAACGCACAAAACACTTGACGGTAAGCGCAAAAATCAGTATGATAAAAGCAAATAAATAATGAATGAATTGCCACGAAGATGTAGCATCAGACAGATATTGTCTGGTGCTTTTTTGTTCTCAGAAACATTCACCAAGGGAAGGGAGAATCCGGGATGAATCAGTTAGATAAGAATATAGCCGTAAATTTAAAAAGAATCAGAAAATCCAGAAATATGAGTCTGGACATGCTGGCAGAGAAGACAGGTGTCAGTAAGAGTATGCTGGGACAGATAGAAAGAGGAGAATCCAATCCGACTGTTGCCACGATTGCAAAGATCGTAGACGGTATCAGAGTTACTTTTGAGGAGCTGATCTATCCTAAGACAGACTCGGTAGTCATTATAGATAATGAAAGTCTGCCGGTATATAAAGCGCAGGAAGGAGCTTATCAGGTACGTTCTATATTTCCCTATGACAGACACAGGAACTTTGAAGTATATGAAACAACCATTGAACCGGGAGAAGAGTGCGGCAGCTTCCTTACAGAAGGAAGTTCCTGCGAGTATATTATGGTCATGCAGGGAGTATTGACTCTGGAGACAGAGGATGGAACATATGAGGTATCTGCAAACCATGCGATCCGACTGGATGCAGAGAGTGAACACAGCTACCATAACAAAGGAACAGAGCGTCTTGTATTGAATATTTTCATTGCATATGATGCTGTGAGCACAATCTAGTTGCTGGAATGAGTATCGGTGTGAGAAAGTAAAGAACCACGCATAATGGCGCCTTCTCCGTATTTACGGCGAATGGCGTCTATTGTTTTGTCCAGCTTGCGGTTCTTCTCAGTCTGTCCGGTGTGCTCCTGATAAGAGAAGAGATCCAGCTGGATGGGAGCTGTCTCATCGGTCAGTCTGGTAGCGCGGACACCAAGCAGGCGGACAGGAGTGCCATTCCATAACTCCTGCAGCAGAGACAGGCTTGTTTCATAAATGACAGTGCTGGAGTAGTCAGGTGAGGGCAGTGCGATCTGGTGGGAGCAGGAATGAAAATTACTGTATTTTATCTCCACAGTGATAGTGCCCGCATACATATGAGCCTTGCGGAGTCTTGCACAGACCGATTCACACAGCTTCAACAGAACCGGTTTCATATCATCTATAGACAGGGCATCTGTGGGCATAGTCGTGGAATTGCCGATGCCTTTTGCCTGGGCAGGATTGGGCTCAACAACAGAAGGATCTATGCCATTTGCATATTCCCATAGCAGGACGCCGTGACTCTTGAGGTGGGCAGCTAACAGCTGTTTATCGCATCGCGCCAGATCTCCGATTGTAGAGATACCAAGCTTGCGCAGAGTCTCCTGACTGGATTTGCCGCACATGAGCAGGGAAGAGACCGGAAGAGGCCACATTTTTGTCTGAATCTCTTTCGCATAGAGGGTATGAACCAGGTCGGGTTTCTTAAAATCCGATGCCATCTTGGCAAGTACCTTGCGGTCACTGATTCCTACATTGACGGTAAAGCCAAAGGTCTCACGGACGCTGTCTTTTATGATGGTGGCAGCAGCCTGCGGTGACTCAAAATCTCTGCTGATGGGAGTGTAATCCATGTAACATTCATCAATGCTGACCTGCTCGATCATGGGACAGTAGCCAGAGAGAAATTCCATAAGTGCGTGACTGTGCGCAGAGTAGGAATGATGATCGGGTGAAGCAATGACAAGAGAAGGACACTTTTTCAGGGCAGATGCTATGGGCTCTGCAGTGGAAATGCCATATTTCTTGGCGGGGATGGACTTTGCCAGTACGATGCCGTGTCTGGTTGCAGAGTCACCCCCAATGATGGAAGGAATATCACGCAGATCCACATAAGAATCCAGAGTATCTGTCTCTTTTGCCTTTTGCAGCTGATCAATGGCAGTCCAGCTTAGAAAGGCAGAATTCACATCAATATGAAAAAATATGGATTCCATGATAATACCTCCTACACGAACATATATTCTGATTCTATTTAACCATGTTTATGAGGAAACTGCAAGAGCTTTTTACGAATACTTTACAAGTGGCGTAAACACTGATAGAATAGTGTAGATTATGAAGTTAGACCATTGTAAGCAGTAATATTGGAGTAACGAATGAAAAAGATACACCATTATCATAGAAGATTTCGATTAAGTTTGATCAGAGCAGGTATGTTGACAGTAATTGCCTGTATTTTTTTGATGCCCTCTTATGTAAAATTTGAGAAAACGGGGGATAATTACTTTACAGTCAGCATCAATGGGGAGACAGTGGGCTCTATTGGCTCCGAGTCTGACCTGGATCATTGTCTGATGCAGGCAAGAAAGCAGGTAGCGTCCGGCAGTGATGACCTGGTATTTATAGATGTACAGCCACAGGTAGAAGGTAAGGAAGTTATATGGGGTGTGATTGATGATGAGGATACCCTGATCAATCGCATGGCACAGGTCATGTCTGCCAACATACAGAAGACCTTACGTCGTTCTTATACAGTAAAAGTCAATGAGACCAGTGTGAACCTGGGCTCTTATGAGGAAGTGGAAGACCTGCTCAGACAGGCATTGCAGCCTTATGATACAGCAAGTCAGTATGATGTGGCGCTGGTGCTTGACAGTACCAGAGAGGTCAATGTGTTGACGACACAGATTATAAATAAGGAAGAACAGCAGACACAGAGCGAGGAATTCAGAGCCAGTGCCGGTGTAGAAGCGGCTATGGATGAGATGTTCGCCCAGATCCAACCGGCAGTAGAAAAAAACTTTGAAGATTACGACCAGGGATTGATAGACATAACATATGCTGATACAATAGAGGTAGTAGAAGCGTATCTTATGGAAGATGAGCTGGTCTCTGTAGAAGAAGCAGTAGATCTGCTGACCAAGGAACAGGAGACACAGGTCATTTATAAAGTACAGTCAGGGGATACGCTGTCACAGATCGCATTGAATTATGATATCCCACTGGATGATCTGATTGCGATTAATGACGACATTGAGAGTGAGAGCTCTACCATCAGGGTGGATCAGGAGATTGTTATAACAGTGCCGGAACCGGAATTATCTGTTATATGGAAGGACGAGCAGGTCTATACGGAAGATTATGAGGCAGAGATTCAGTATGTACCGAATGATAACTGGTATACCAATCAGCAGGTGACATTGCAGGAGCCATCTGCAGGACGCCGTAAAGTAGCTGCTGTCATTGAATATAAGAACGGCTCGGAACAGAGCAGAGAGATTTTAAAAGAAGAGATTTATGCGGATGCAGTGCCCAAGATCGTAGAACGTGGTACGAAGATACCACCGACCTATATCAAGCCTCTCTCCGGTGGACGTTTAAGTTCTGGATTTGGAGGACGTAAGGCGCCTACGAAGGGAGCAAGCACCAATCACAAGGGTGTAGACTGGGCAACGCCAATCGGTACACCAGTTGTAGCATCCAATACAGGTACTGTCGTAACGGCTGGCTGGGTCAGCGGTTATGGTTATGCTGTCTTTATCAATCATGCAGATGGCAAGCAGACCCGTTATGGACACCTGAGTAAGGTATTATGTAAGGTTGGACAGACTGTAACACAGGGACAGAAGATCGCATTGAGCGGTAACACCGGACGAAGCACCGGACCGCATGTACATTTTGAGATCAGAATCAATGGTACAGCAGTGAACCCGTTGAAGTATCTCAACTAAGCGATAGGTTTTCTGGTACTAAAGTCTGAAAAATAAATCAATTAAATTAAATATTCACTCAGTTTACAAACCAAAATAATTGGTGTATACTGAGTCGTATTGGGTAACGATAACCATGTTTTTATAGTATGACGCGATTAATGAGGTGTGCGATGGAACAATACGCAATTAAGGGTGGTAACCCGTTAGTCGGTGAGGTTGAAATCGGCGGAGCAAAGAATGCAGCATTAGGAATCTTGGCCGCAGCTATTATGACAGATGAACCAGCGATCGTTGACAATCTGCCTGATGTAAGGGACATTAATGTGTTACTTCAGGCAATGGAGAGCATCGGCGCGATTATAGATAGAAGAGACAGACATTCCGTAAGGATCAATGCATCCATGATATCCGGACTTGTCATTGAAGATGATTATATTAAGAAAATAAGAGCTTCCTATTATTTACTGGGGGCTCTGCTTGGCAAATACAAACATGCAGAAGTAGCACTTCCAGGCGGATGCAATATCGGCAGCCGTAAGATTGATCTGCATATCAAGGGCTTTAAGGCTCTGGGTGCAGAGGTGAAGATTGAGCATGGACTGATCATTGCAGATGCCAAGAAGCTTACAGGTGCACATATTTATCTGGATACAGTATCTGTAGGTGCTACCATTAATATTATGCTGGCTTCTGTGCTGGCTGAGGGTAAGACTGTAATCGAGAATGCAGCCAAGGAGCCACATGTAGTAGATGTAGCGAACTTCTTAAACTCCATGGGTGCTAATATCAAGGGCGCAGGTACAGACGTAGTAAGAATTACCGGTGTGCCTAAGCTTCATGCTACAGAATATTCCATTATCCCGGATCAGATCGAAGCAGGTACATTTATGTTTGCCGCAGCGATTACCAAGGGTGATGTAACAGTAAAGAATGTCATTCCCAAGCATCTGGAATCCACGACAGCCAAGCTGATCGAAATGGGATGTCAGATTGAAGAGTCCGATGATGCGGTACGTGTGGTTGCCTCCAGAAGACTGGAAGGTACGCAGGTAAAGACACTGCCTTATCCTGGATTCCCTACAGATATGCAGCCGCAGATCGGCGTTGCACTGGCAATTGCACAGGGCAACAGTATCGTAACAGAGAGCATTTTCGATAACCGTTTTAAATATGTAGATGAGCTTGCCAAGATGGGCTCGAACATTAAAGTAGAAGGTAATACTGCCTTTATAGAAGGTGTAGATCATCTGACAAGTGCCAATCTGACAGCACCGGATCTAAGAGCAGGTGCAGCACTGGTTATGGCATGTCTGGCAGCAGAAGGATTCAGCACAGTAGAGGATATCAAGTATATCGAAAGAGGCTACGAAGATTTCCCGGAGAAGCTGCAGAGTCTGGGTGCACAGATACAGAAAGTGGAATCCGAGAAGGAATTACAGAAATTTAAGTTAAAAGTTGGCTGATCCTAGTTGACAGCTGACATAGATTGTTATATCATGTATTTCTGATATGACAATTCCATATTGTGAAATTTCTCTTATTCAGAGTGGTGGAGATACAAAGGATCTATGAAGCCACGGCAACCCCCGAAAGAGGAAGGTGCCAACCTGAGCGAGTAATTCTGCCAGCAATGGCGGGTCGAACAATAAGAGGATTTGATTATCAAGAAACTGATCACATCCGCTTATGTTACATAAGCGGATTTTTTAATGCAAGAAGTGAATACCATAAGGAGGAAAAAAGAATGGAGAAACTTTTATTTACATCCGAGTCAGTTACGGAAGGACATCCTGATAAAGTATGTGATGCAATTTCTGATGCAATTCTGGATGCATTAGTGGCACAGGACCCAATGAGCCGTGTAGCATGTGAGACAGCAGCCTGCACAGGTTTTGTACTGGTTACAGGTGAGATTACAACCAAGGCATATGTAGATATCCCAAAGATCGTTCGTGAGACAGTAAAGGAAATCGGTTATGATAAGTCAGAGTATGGCTTTGACGGTAATACATGTGCAGTCTTCACTGCAATTGATGAGCAGTCCGGCGATATCGCAATGGGCGTAGATAAGGCTCTGGAAGCGAAAGAGAACAAGATGAGCGATGCAGAGATCGAAGCAATCGGTGCTGGCGATCAGGGTATGATGTTCGGGTTTGCAACAAACGAGACAGCAGAGTACATGCCTTATCCTATCTCCCTTGCTCATAAGCTTGCATTACAGCTTACCAAGGTTCGTAAGGATGGTACATTAAAGTATTTAAGACCTGACGGAAAGACTCAGGTATCTGTAGAATATGATGAGAACGGCAAGCCAAAGAGACTGGAAGCTGTTGTATTATCCACACAGCATGATGAGGATGTAACACAGGAACAGATTCATGAAGATATTAAGAAATATGTATTTGACCCGATTCTTCCTGCTGAAATGGTAGATGCAGAGACAAAGTTCTTCATCAATCCTACAGGTCGTTTCGTAATCGGTGGACCTCACGGTGATGCTGGTCTGACAGGTCGTAAGATTATCGTAGACACCTATGGCGGATATGCTCGTCACGGCGGCGGAGCTTTCTCCGGTAAGGACTGTACTAAGGTAGACAGAAGTGGTGCTTATGCAGCACGTTACGTTGCAAAGAACATTGTTGCAGCAGGTCTGGCTGATAAGTGCGAGATTCAGTTATCCTACGCAATCGGTGTAGCACAGCCTACTTCCATCAACGTAGATACTTTTGGCACAGGCAAACTTTCCAGTGAGAAGCTGGTAGAGATCATTCGTGAGAACTTCGATCTTCGTCCTGCAGGAATCATCAAGATGCTTGATTTAAGAAGACCTATCTATAAGCAGACAGCAGCTTACGGACACTTCGGACGTAATGATCTGGATCTGCCTTGGGAGAAACTGGACAAGGTAGATACACTAAAGAAATATTTGTAATTATTCAGTACAGAAATATGCGGTACCGCATATTTCGTAAGAAAACGTATATTATGTAGCAGCAAGCGCCCATCAGCGAAGCTGATTCTAATGCGCTTGCTGCTCGCAACTGTGAAGGTACTGAACAGTTACGAAATATTTATAATCATACAGTGTGAATAGAGAGAAAGGCAATCGGTTCATTCCGGTTGCCTTTTGTGTGGAATACGTTGTATACTAATGAAGTAAAAAAATGATACGAAATCTCGCAGGGAGGATACTTGCATGGCATTTACGCATCTGCATGTGCATACAGAATACAGCCTTTTGGATGGCTCCAACAAAATAAAAGAATATGTGAAACGCCTGAAGGAACTGGGCATGGACAGCGGTGCAATCACAGATCATGGTGTCATGTTTGGTGTCATTGATTTCTATAAAGAAGCGAAAGCACAGGGAATTAAACCCATTCTTGGCTGTGAAGTCTATGTGGCGCCCAATTCCCGATTTGATAAAGAAGCAACAGGCGGAGAGGACAGATATTACCATCTTGTTCTGTTAGCTGAGAATAACCAGGGTTATTCCAACCTGATGAAGATCGTGAGCCGTGGCTTTACAGAAGGATATTATTATAAGCCCCGTGTAGATATGGAAGTGTTGAATCAGTTTCATGAGGGAATCATCTGCCTGTCCGCATGTCTTGCGGGTGAGGTGCAGCGTGATATCTCCAAGGGACTTTATGATGAGGCGAAGAAGGCAGCTCTCCGTTATGAAGCCTGCTTTGGAAAAGGCAATTATTTCCTGGAATTGCAGGATCATGGCATACCGGAGCAAAAGACAGTCAATGCAGCATTGGTACGCATGAGCAAGGAGCTGGATATTCCTCTGGTGGCAACTAATGATATTCACTATACGTATGCAGAAGATGCGCAGGCGCATGATATTCTGCTGTGTATCCAGACATCGAAGCTTGTGACAGATACGAACAGAATGCGTTATGAAGGTGGACAGTACTATGTAAAGAGTGAACTGGAGATGCGCCAGCTCTTCCCCTATGCGCAGGAGGCACTGGATAATACAGCCAAGATAGCAGACCGCTGTAATGTAGAGATTGAGTTTGGCGTGACCAAGCTGCCTAAATTCGATGTACCGGAGGGGTATGATTCCTGGAGCTATCTGAATAAGCTGTGTTTTGACGGACTGGCAGAGCGCTATCCTGAGGATGACGGCAAGCTGGCTGATAAGCTTCATTATGAGCTGGGTGTTATTCAGAAGATGGGATATGTAGATTACTTCCTGATCGTGTGGGATTTTATCAACTGGGCAAAAAGCCATGATATCCCGGTTGGACCGGGGCGAGGCAGTGCAGCGGGAAGTATCGTATCCTATTGTCTGCATATTACCAATATTGACCCGATTCGTTACAATCTGCTGTTTGAGCGTTTCCTGAATCCGGAGCGAGTCTCCATGCCTGATATTGATATTGACTTTTGCTACGAGAGACGACAGGAAGTTATCGAGTACGTAGAGCGTAAATACGGCAAGGATAAGGTCGTGCAGATCGTCACCTTCGGTACGCTGGCGGCAAAAGGTGTTATCCGTGATGTGGCACGTGTACTGGATATGCCTTATAATTTTGCAGACAGTATCTCCAAAATGGTGCCAAATGAATTGAATATGACATTGAACCGTGCGTTAGAGCTCAATCCTGAATTAAGGAATTTGTATGAGCAAAATGAGCAGGTTCATTATCTGATAGATATGTGTAAGAAGCTGGAA
The DNA here is from genome assembly GCA_963596435.1 of Agathobacter sp. Classification (GTDB taxonomy): domain Bacteria; phylum Bacillota; class Clostridia; order Lachnospirales; family Lachnospiraceae; genus COE1. The sequence goes on along the minus strand of CAVBMG010000056.1, from coordinate 3,419 downwards.
GGACTGCCAAGACATACTTCCATGCATGCGGCAGGTGTCGTTATCTGCCAGAAGCCCGCGGATGAGTTCGTTCCACTTTCCAGAGGAAGTGATGGTGCGATCACGACACAGTTCACCATGACGACCATAGAAGAGCTGGGGCTTTTGAAGATGGATTTCCTGGGGCTGCGTACACTGACCGTAATCAAGAATGCAGTCCGTAATGTGGAAAAAACACATGGAATCGTCATTGATGTGGATAAGATTGATTATGATGACAAGAAGGTACTGGCGTCTCTTGGAACAGGCAAGACGGATGGTGTGTTCCAGCTGGAAAGTCAGGGCATGAAGAACTTCATGAAAGAGCTTAAACCGCAGAATCTGGAAGATGTCATTGCCGGTATTTCCCTGTATCGACCAGGCCCTATGGACTTTATTCCAAGCTATATCAAGGGTAAGAATAATCCTGATCTGGTAACATATGAGACACCACAGCTGGAGCCGATTCTTGCGCCGACCTATGGATGTATCGTATATCAGGAGCAGGTTATGCAGATCGTGCGTGATCTGGGCGGATATACAATGGGACGAAGTGATCTGGTGCGCCGTGCTATGAGTAAGAAGAAGGCGTATGTTATGGAGAAAGAGCGTGCGAACTTTGTCCATGGTAATGCAGAGGAAGGTGTTCCCGGCTGTGAAGCCAACGGCATTGCGCCGGAGATTGCAGAGCATATTTATGGTACAATGATGGATTTTGCCAAATATGCGTTTAATAAGTCTCACGCAGCCTGCTATGCGGTAGTTGCTTATCAGACCGCGTATCTGAAATATTATTATCCGGTGGAATTCATGGCAGCGCTGCTTACTTCTGTAATTGATAATCCAACCAAGGTATCAGAATATATCATGGTATGCAGAAATATGAATATTCAGATTCTGCCGCCGGATATCAATGAAGGAGAGGCTGGCTTCTCTGTGTCTGGCAATGCGATCCGTCATGCACTGACAGCCATTAAGAATATCGGAAGACCGGTCATTGATGCCATTGTAAAAGAAAGAACGGAACATGGTAAGTTCAACAGTCTGAAGGATTTTATAGAACGGACAGCAGGATTGGATGTAAATAAGCGCGCCATTGAACACTTTATTAAATCCGGTGCATTTGACAGCTTCGGCTGCACACGCAAACAGCTGATGAGTGTCTATGTACAGATACTGGACAGCATACAGAATGGTAAGAAAGGCGTGATGTCAGGGCAGATGTCACTCTTCGATATCGTATCCGAGGAGGAAAAGGCAGAGCTGGAGATCAAAATGCCGGATGTCGGTGAATATGACAAAGAGTTACTGTTAAGCTTTGAAAAGGAAGTACTGGGCTTCTATGTCAGCGGTCATCCCATGGAGGAATATGAAGCACTGTGGAGTAAATACATCACAGCCAAGACTACGGACTTTTATCTGGATGAAGAGACACACAGAACCGTGGTGGAGGATGGAAGCCGTGTTACCATAGGCGGTATGATCATGGATAAGAAGATCAAGTATACCAAGAATGATCAGATCATGGCTTTTCTGACCGTAGAAGATATGGTAGGCAGCGTGGAAGTTATCGTATTTCCCAAGGATTATGAGAAGAATTCCTATAAGCTGACAGATGAGAATAAGGTATTTATACAGGGAAGAGTGTCCGTAGAAGAAGAACGTGATGGCAAGCTCATCAGCGAGAAGATTACGGCTTTTGACGAAATCCCAAGAAAAGTCTGGTTGAAATTCCCGAATATGGACAGTTATATCAGCCAGGAGAAACAATTATTTGACAGTATCGCACAGTCGGATGGAAATGACACGATTGTCATTTATCTGGAAGACAGCAAGCAGATGAAGACGCTGCCGCCCAATCGCAATATCAAAGCGGATGGAGAAGTACTGGAGCGTCTCAGAGGAATGCTTGGCGAGAATAATGTGCGTGTTGTGTAACTGAGGAATCAGGATAGAAAGGTATGTGAAAGAATATGAAGTATGATGTAATTATAATTGGAGCGGGACCGGGAGGCATTTTCTCGGCATATGAATTGACAAAGCACAATGAGAATCTAAAGATTGCTATCTTTGAGGCAGGACATTCTCTGGAGAAGAGACACTGCCCGATAGATGGTAAGAAGATCACAAGCTGTATTCACTGTAAGAGCTGCTCTATCATGAGCGGTTTTGGCGGTGCAGGCGCTTTCTCTGATGGAAAATACAATATTACCAACGATTTTGGTGGTACATTATATGAGTATATCGGTAAGGAAAAGGCAATTAAGCTGATGCATTATGTTGATGATATCAATATGGCTTTTGGTGGAGAAGGCACGAAGCTGTACTCTACAGCAGGTACGAAATTCAAGAAGCTGTGTCTGCAGAATGGCTTAAATCTGCTGGATGCTTCTGTGCGACATCTGGGTACAGATATCAACTACGTTGTATTACAGAATATGTATGATGATCTGAAAAATAAGGTAGAATTCTATTTTGATACTCCGGTTACAGATGTAAAGGTAGAAGATAACGGCTATCGTATCATTACAGAAAATGGTGAGTATGAGAGTGAGAAGTGTATTATCTCTGTAGGTAGAAGCGGAAGCAAGTGGATGGAGCATGTCTGTCAGGAGCTGGATATTGCGACAAAGTCCAACCGTGTGGATATCGGTGTCCGAGTAGAGCTTCCGGCAGTCATCTTCTCTCATCTGACAGATGAGCTATATGAAAGTAAGATTGTATACAGAACAGAGAAATTCGAGGACAGAGTCAGAACTTTCTGTATGAATCCTCATGGTATTGTTGTTTCAGAAAATACCAATGGCATCGTAACTGTAAACGGTCACAGCTATGAGGGTGCTGATAAGCAGACTGAGAATACGAACTTCGCATTACTGGTAGCAAAGCGTTTCTCAGAGCCTTTTAAAGACAGCAATGGATATGGTGAAAGTATTGCCAGACTCTCCAACATGCTGGGCGGCGGCGTTATTGTACAGCGCTTCGGCGATCTGGTAAGAGGCAGACGAAGCAATGCTACCAGAATTGCAGAGGGCATTGTAACGCCTACCTTATCTGCAACACCTGGCGACTTGAGTCTGGTACTGCCAAAGAGAATCCTGGATGGTATCATTGAGATGATCTATGCACTGGATAAGATTGCACCTGGTACTGCTAATGATGACACGCTGCTTTATGGTGTAGAAGTTAAGTTCTACAATATGGAGGTAGCACTGGATGAACATCTGGAGAGCCGTTACAAGGGACTCTATATGATCGGTGATGGCAGTGGCGTGACTCACTCCCTTTCCCATGCATCAGCCAGCGGTGTATTCGTTGCCAGAGAGATTCTTGGATTAGAGGAAGAATAGACAATATGTAATGACCTCCACTTTGTAACTTCGTGGATTTACCTGTATACT
>CAVBMG010000055.1:0-22300 GCA_963596435.1 Agathobacter sp. | reverse complement strand
CCGTACTTCTTTCTTTCCTTCATACGAGGATCACGTGTTAAGAAGCCTTCCTTCTTGAGCACTGGTCTGTAATCTGCATCTACCTGTAATAAAGCTCTGGAGATACCATGTCTGATAGCACCAGCCTGTCCTGTATAGCCACCACCACATACATTAACAAGAATATCAAACTTGTCTGTTGTATCTGTAGCTACTAAAGGCTGACGAACGATAGTCTTTAATGTCTCTAATCCAAAATATTCATCAATAGATCTCTTATTGATTGTAATGTTACCTGTACCAGGTACTAAGTATACTCTAGCGATAGCTTTCTTTCTTCTACCTGTACCGTAATATCTTGAAGCATTTGCTGCCTTTGCCATTTTAATATCCTCCTTTATTTGTCCCTTTGATTAAAATGTCAATACTTCAGGTTTCTGAGCTGCATGATTGTGCTCTGGTCCTGCGTATACATAAAGTTTCTTGTACATTTCTCTTCCTAAAGGTCCCTTAGGGAGCATTCCCTTAACAGCATGCTCAATAACCTCTACAGGCTTTGTGTTCAACTTATCTTTTAAAGTTGTTTCCTTCATGCCGCCTACATATGCGGAATGCTGATAATAAATCTTCTGATCAAGCTTTCTACCTGTTACAGTAATCTTCTCAGCGTTGATTACGATTACATAATCACCTGTATCAATATGAGGTGTGAAGATAGCCTTATTCTTACCTCTTAAAACCTTAGCAACTTCTGCTGCTAAACGTCCTAATGTCATACCTGTAGCGTCTACTACATACCATTTTCTATCAATTGTAGCTGGGCTAGCCATAAATGTTTTCATTATGTTACCTCCATATAATAAGCCAACGGCTTTCCTATGATTGGTCTACCTTATGTGAATCCTTCTGCTACGGAATGTCCGGCCGTACCATCCACTATTCACCGGTTACCATTATACATTCAACACCATGCTTTTACATAACATCGGGGCTTTGATCCTATCTAAACGCACACTGTCACATTTGTTTATTATATTATACGAAATGAAATGTGTCAATAATTTCCCTGGAATTTTTTTATCTTTTCTCAAATTCATATGCATACAGTGTCAATCCGCATGCCGGCGCTGTAGGTCCTGCCTTTTGGCGATCCAGCGCAGCCAGTATTTGGGGTATCTGCTCCGGGCTCATACTGCCTTTTCCCACTTCCATAAGTGTACCCGCAATAATACGAACCATATTGTACAGAAAGCCTGAACCAGTGACCCGAATGGTAATCATATCCGATTCCTTCGATACCTGTACCGAATAAAGTGTTCTTACTGTTGTCTCTGCTACCGTATTCACACTGCAGAAGCTCTTAAAATCATGCTCTCCCACCAGATAGTCCGCTGCCTGCTGCATTCTGGTCACATCCAGCGGCACATATGTAAAATGCGCATATAACCGATAGGTAGGAAGCGGAAATTCTCTGTTCAGTATCTTATATTCGTATGTTTTTCTACTATTACAATGTCTTGGATGGAAGTCCAGTGGAACTTCTCTGGAATCCTCTATTCTGATATCCTGTGGCAGACGTTGGTTCAAGGCATAGGATACCTTATCTCCCGGCATTCTTGCTTCTGTATCAAATACCGCAATATTTCCCAGCGCATGCACGCCCGTATCTGTTCTGGAAGCTCCGATAACATGAATCTCTTCCTTGAAAAGCGAGGATAACGCCTCATTCAATACCGATTCTATCGTAATTACATTCGGTTGTATCTGCCATCCATGATAATTCGTTCCATCATATGCAACAGTTAACATAATTCTTTTCATAACATCCCTACAATTCTGCCTGCTGCTACACCTGCAACCAGATAACACACTACAACTGCATAGGCAATATAGTCTCTACGCTCATAATGCAATGGCTTCATTTTGGTACGTTTATCTCCACCGCGATAGCATCTGGCTTCCATTGCCATTGCCAGATCATTGGCTCTTCTGAATGCGGAGATGAACAGCGGTACCAGCAAAGGCACCATACTTTTGGCTTTTTTTATGACATTCCCGCTTTCAAAATCTGCACCTCTGGCAATTTGTGCTTTCATGATTTTGTCTGTTTCTTCTAATAAAATAGGAATAAAACGCAATGCAATCGACATCATCATGGCAATCTCATGGACGGGCACTTTTATCTTTTTAAGTGGACTCATCATCTTTTCCATGGCATCCGTAAGTTGATTAGGAGTCGTCGTAAGAGTCATAATGGAGGAACCTATGATCAAAAAGCTCAAACGAACGGTCATTAATGCGGCAATCCTCAGACCTTCTTTTGTTATGGTAAGCTTCCATAATGTAACAAGCGGTTCTCCCGGTGTCAGAAGCAGGTTGCATATTACGGTCAAAAGTATCAGGAATACGATTGCCTTCATACCCTTTACCATGAATTTAAAAGGCACCTTTGACAGTTTGATCACAATAACCAGAAAAATTGCTGCAATCACATAACCTGCCACATTATCAAATACAAATAATGAAATGATAAAAGCCAGAGTTGTTGCAAGCTTCACTCTTGGATCAAGTCTATGTATAATGGAATCTGTCTGATAATACTGTCCAAGTGTTATATCTTTAAGCATCCTGTCTCACCTTTTATCCCTTCTTACTCTGTGCAAGTTCTTTAAAATAACGTTCTATCTCTGCTTTTGCCTCATCTATTGTTGTTACGTCATCACTTACCGACATTCCATGATCCCGCAATTCTTTCATAATATATGTTACCTGAGGAGCTGCCAGTCCGATTTTCTCCAGTTCCACATAATGTCTGAAGACTTCCCTTGGAACATCATCATACATAACGCTTCCTTTATTCATGACAATGATCCGATCCACATACCTTGCCACATCGTCCATACTATGAGATACCAGTACTACTGTAATTCCCATCTGCTCCTTCAGCTTTGCAATCTGATCCAGTATCTCATCACGACCCTTAGGGTCCAGCCCTGCAGTTGGCTCATCCAGTATCAGTACCTCAGGTTTCATTGCCAGAACGCCTGCAATGGCAACTCTTCTCTTCTGCCCTCCAGACAGGTCAAAAGGTGATTGATAAAAATATTCATCCTCTAATCCTACAAGCTTCAATGCTTCATATGCTCTGAGTTGAACTTCTTTCTGAGAAAGTCCGAGATTCTTTGGTCCAAAACAAACATCCGAAAATACATCGGTCTCAAAAAGCTGATGCTCCGGATACTGAAAAACCAGTCCTACCTTGCTTCTGAGCATTTTTTTATCGAAGCCTTCTCCATCAATATCCTCTCCATTAAAATAAACAGAACCGGAAGTCGCCTTCATCAGTCCATTCAAATGCTGCACCAAAGTTGATTTGCCAGAACCCGTGTGTCCAATCAGACCAATGAACTGACCATCAGGCAGAACTAAATTTACATCATTTAACGCTTTTACAGCCATGGCTGTGTCTTCACCATAGACATGACTGACATGATCCAAAATAATTGACATATTCTCATCACCTTTCTCTATTCGTGAAGTTTCTGCACACAGTTCAACATAGCATCACGAAATTCTTCTTTGGTCAGAATTCCTTCCGGTATTGGAAATCCATCTTCACGCAGTTCGTGTGCAAGCAATGTTACCTGCGGAACATCCAGACGCAATTCTTTCAGTCTGTCAACCTGGGAAAATACTTCCCTGGGAGTTCCCTGTAATGTAACTTTTCCTTTGTCCATTACATAAACCTGATCTGCATAAATAACTTCTTCCATATAATGAGTGATGAGTATAATTGTAATTTTCTCTACATCATTTAATGCCCTGATGGCTCTGATTACTTCTTTACGTCCCTGCGGGTCCAGCATCGCAGTCGGCTCATCCAGTACAATGCATTTAGGATGCATTGCTATCACACCTGCTATAGATACGCGCTGCTTCTGTCCACCAGATAATTTGTTGGGTGAAAACTTGCGAAATTCATACATTCCTACAGCTTTAAGACTTTCATTTACTCTCTCCCATATTTCCTTCGTCTCTACACCCATGTTCTCCGGCCCAAATCCAACATCCTCTTCCACGATCTGCCCAATAATCTGATTGTCTGGGTTCTGAAACACCATTCCTGCAGTCTGTCTGATGTCCCATATATTTTCTTCCTGCTGTGTATCTTTTCCATCTACCCATACAGAGCCTTCCGATGGATAGAGAATTGCATTCATATGTTTCGCCAGGGTAGACTTACCCGAACCGTTATGTCCCAGAATCGCAACAAAGTCTCCCTGCTTAATATCCAGATTCACATCATCTACTGCCTTCGTGATTCCTTCTACATTTCCTTCTTCATCACGTCTGATATATTCAAAAATCAAATCCTTTATCTTAATGATTCCCATTCTTATCCACCATTCTAATTTTACAATATCCACAAATTCACTTGTTATATTGTACTAAATTCATGCTTCAAATACAAGGCAAAGTCAATGGGAATCCTGCCCCTGTTCTTCCTGCATTTTCTGCTGCATGAACGCCTGATAAAGCTTCCTCTTTTGCTCTGCCTCTTTTTTCTCCTGATCCAATGCTATCTGTCTCTTTATTGTCTCTGCAAGCCAGATTGCCCTGATTTTATCCAAAACTTCCTCTTCTTTTGATTTCGGTTGTTTTACAGTAGAATGCTCATATCGGGCTTCTGCCCTTTTTTGCCTCTCCTGTGTATCTCTCTCCTGCTTTTTCTTACGTTCTGCTTCCAACATCTTCTGTTTACGATATTGCTCCCTGACCTGCGCATTTGATTGAAAAATCCTTGAACTACGCTGCATCGTATTCCCTTGTCTATTGGAATACATATTACTGTTATTTGCCTGCGTACAATAAACAGGATATTGCATCAGATATTCATAAGATTCACATACTTTTATATAATAATCTTTTACATCTGCTCTCGGATTGATATCCGGATGATACATTTTAGCAAGTGCATGATATGCTTTTTTTATTTCATCTATAGACGAATCTTCTCTGACTCCAAGATAATAACATGCTTCCTGTCTTGTCCTTATACTGCCTTTACCCATATTCATCATGATTTCCCCACATCTTTTATTTACACATGAAATATCATGTGCTGATTTCTATGAGAGCTTATCCACTTTTCTGATCAGATATACCCCTTATACCCAAATTTCAGATAAAAATAATTATATCATCATACAGGCTGTGACACAATATCAGGTAACATAAAAAGGATGCTCCATACGGAACATCCTCTATGATCATTCTCAATATAAATTATACTAACTCAAGTACAACTTCCATTGCAGCGTCACCCTTACGAGGTCCGATCTTGATGATTCTTGTGTAACCACCGTTACGTCCTGCATACTTAGGTGCGATTTCATCAAAAAGCTTAGCTACAAGGTCGATTTCTTTTGTATTCTTCTTCTTTCCAGAGTTCTCTGTAGGAACTTCTGTTACAGAATATAATACTTTAAGCATCTGTCTTCTAGCATGAAGTCTGGAAGGAAGATCCTTCTTGATTTCCTTTTCTACTTCATCATAAACAGTAACTTTCTTACCGTCTTTTACTTCTTTGACTCTCTTGCCATCTTTGTCTTTCTTAGCAACCTTAGCTGTTACTTTAACCATTTCATAGTTATCTTTTTCTTTAATAGCTAATGCAATAAGACCTTCTGCAATCTTCTGTACTTCCTTAGCTCTTGCTTCAGTTGTAATGATTCTGCCATCTTTGCTTGCAAATAAAGAAGTAACCTGACCTCTTAATAATGCTTTTCTCTGACTAGATGTTCTTCCGAGTTTTCTATAACCTGCCATGATAGACTCCTTTCGCTCGAGGACAATGAATCTACTATGTAGATCACCCTCATTAAAGTGGAACAAATGACAACGCTCTTTGGACTTACTTATCAAATGTTAATTAATAAATTCCATTTTATGAGCACAGAAACGAACACATTGGAATTACCGTTTCTGTCCTGTGAACCTGTTATACACAGTATTCACAACTAAATCTCCAATCATTCATCCATAGGATTTAACTGAAGACCTAATTCCTTTAACTTAGCCAATACTTCGTCTAAAGACTTACGTCCTAAGTTACGAACCTTCATCATATCTTCTGATGTCTTGTTCGTTAACTCTTCTACTGTATTAATACCAGCTCTCTTTAAGCAGTTGTAAGAACGAACTGATAACTCCAATTCATCGATACTCATTTCAAGTACCTTTTCCTTCTCGTCATCTTCCTTCTCAATCATTACCTCTGCATTCTTAGCATTCTCAGAAAGGTTTATGAACAGCTTCAGATGCTCACTTAATACCTTTGCAGCAAGACTGACTGCCTCATCCGGAGCAAGTGTTGCATTCGTGTATACGTCTAATGTCAATTTATCATAGTCCGTAATCTGACCTACACGGGTATTCTCAACAGTAACGTTTACTCTTTCAACGGGAGTATAGATTGAATCTACAGCAATGACACCAATTGGTAAATCTTCGCTCTTATTCTTTTCAGCACTGATATATCCTCTACCCTTGGTAATCATAATTTCCATGTAGAGTTTACTGTCTTTTCCGCCGTTAAGTGTAGCAATTACCTGATCAGGATTCATGATTTCGATGTCCTGATCTACCTGAATATCGGATGCTCTTACAACGCCTTCACCCTCAAAATCAATAATTGCCTTCTTAACTTCATCAGTCTCACAGCTGTTCTTTATAGCCAGACTCTTCAGGTTCATAATGATTTCAGTAACATCCTCTTTTACACCTGGAATAGAACTGAATTCATGTAAAACACCATCAATCTTAACCTGACTTACAGCGGCTCCTGGTAAGGAAGCAAGCATAATTCTTCTAAGAGAATTACCCAGTGTAATTCCGTAACCTCTTTCCAAAGGTTCTACTACAAATCTACCGTACCTTTTGTCTTCAGAGATTTCTGCCACTTCAATGTTTGGACTGTCAAAATCAAATGCTAACACTGTAAATACCCTCCTTTATGAATGTGATGTAGTTGTCGTAAATGGCGACAATAGAAAGTACGCATGCGCACTTTCTATTATCACTAATAAGATGCTAATTATTTAGAATATAACTCGACGATAAGCATTTCGTCTACTGGAACATCAATAGCTTCTCTTGAAGGAAGTTCTTTAACTGTTCCCTTAAAGTTCTCCTGATCTACATCAATCCATTCAGGAATTAATCTACCGTTAGTAACTTCTGCGATATCCTTAAATCTCTGCATACCAGCAGACTTCTCTTTTAATTCGATCACATCGCCAGCACTTACTAAGTAAGAAGGAACGCTTACACACTTTCCATTTACTAATACATGCTTATGACCAACGATCTGTCTAGCTTCTTTTCTTGTTCTAGCTAATCCCATTCTGAAGACAACACTGTCAAGTCTTCTCTCAAGAAGGATCATCAGGTTTTCACCAGTCATACCCTTCATTCTATCAGCTTTATCATAGTAATTACGGAAAGGCTTCTCAAGTACGCCGTAGATGAACTTAGCTTTCTGCTTCTCTCTTAACTGAAGACCGTACTCACTCATCTTCTTGCCAGCTCTTGGAGACTTTCTTTTAGACTTCTTATCATATCCTAAGAATACAGGATCTAAATCAAGAGATCTGCATCTTTTAAGAACAGGGACTCTATTTACTGCCATGTTTTTTTCCTCCTAAATTAAACTCTACGACGCTTTGGTGGGCGACATCCGTTATGTGGAACTGGTGTTACATCCTTAATACTTGTAACTTCAAGACCACATGCCTGAAGTGCACGAATTGCTGCTTCTCTTCCTGAACCAGGACCCTTAACCATAACATCTACAGACTTTAAACCATGTACTAAAGCCGCCTTAGTAGCTGTTTCTGCTGCCATCTGTGCAGCATATGGAGTAGATTTCTTTGAACCTCTAAATCCCAGACCACCAGCACTTGCCCATGAAAGAGCATTTCCTTCATTATCTGTCAATGTAACAATTGTATTGTTAAAAGAGGACTGAATATGTGCCTGTCCGCGTTCAACGTTTTTCTTAACGCGCTTTTTTGTCACTTTTTTTGTAACTTTCTTAGCCATTTCTAAACTAACCTACTTTCTCAATTAAACTTATTTCTTCTTGTTTGCTACTGTTCTCTTAGGACCTTTTCTTGTTCTTGCGTTTGTCTTAGTCTTCTGACCACGAACAGGAAGACCCTTTCTATGACGGATACCACGATAGCATCCGATTTCCTGTAATCTCTTAATGTTCAGTGCGATTTCTCTTCTGAGGTCACCTTCTACCATATACTCCTCATCGATAACTGCACTAATCTTCTTAACATCATCATCTGTTAAGTCTCTTACACGTATGTCAGGATTTACACCTGCTTTTGCCAAGATCTTATCAGCACTTACTCTACCAATTCCGTAGATATAAGTTAAGCCAATCTCTACACGTTTTTCTCTTGGTAAGTCAACACCAGCAATACGAGCCATGTTAAAATTCCTCCATTTTGCTTCATGATGAAATATAAATTCCATCATATATTAATAGTAAACTAATTGATTGGGGTATACAATACCCGATCGGATAACAATCCGATTTGTCCGATACTACATCGGCATCTGGTTATCCAGATGTAGGTGGGCAGTCTTCATTTTTCCCACCGTGTTTCCTGCGAAACTTTTCTCGGTATCAAGAAGTAAACACACGACAAATTCTAATTATATCTGTCATATATTTAATAGCATATATTTCTTGACGGTATAACTTCTCATAATAAAGTTACAGAAATATACGCTCCAGCCGCACATTCGTAAAGACTCAGTGTTGAATTAACCCTGTCTCTGTTTGTGTTTAGGATTTTCACAGATTACTCTGATCTTTCCTTTTCTCTTGATAATTTTGCATTTTTCGCAAATAGGTTTTACTGATGATCTAACTTTCATGTTAAACCCTCCTTTCAAAAAGACCGTCTTACATTATAGCATGCATGTTACTCATTTGCAATACCTAATTAATATTTATTTATCTCTCCAAATGATTCTTCCTTTGGATAAATCATAGGGGGATAATTCTAATGTTACTTTGTCACCCGGTAAGATACGAATAAAGTTCTGTCTTAACTTACCGCTGATATGTGCCAATACACGATGACCATTCTCTAATTCTACCTGAAACATTGTGTTCGGGAGTTTTTCTACAACAGTACCTTCAATTTCAATTACATCAGATTTAGACATTATTTTACCTCCTGCATGTCTTTGCAATATTGCTTAATCTCTCTTTTTATCATTTCATTTGTTATTGCATCCGCTGATGCGGATACCTTGTGGCGAATCAATTGCACATGTTTCTTATTTTTCTTTTTCAGATGATCCAGTGTTCTGTTATCACCATCCGTCAGCCATACAGACTGCTCATCTTCCTGAATTACTGCATACACTTTATACTTATCATGCCCTGCCAGGGAATATACCAAATATCCTACCATATATACTCCCCTAAATAAGTGTCAATATTTCAGGCTCACCATCTGTAACTAATATTGTGTTCTCATAGTGAGCGGATAACGAACCATCTTCTGTAACTACAGTCCAATCATCGTCAAGCCATTCAACATCCGGACGTCCAAGATTGATCATTGGTTCTATTGCCAGAGTCATACCTGCCTGTAATCTGATTCCCTTGCGTTTCTGTGCAAAGTTAGGAATCTGTGGATCTTCATGGAGTGAAGTACCTATTCCATGCCCTACCAGTTCCTGTACAATACCATATCCAAATTTAGAAATATATGCATCAATTGCATTGGATATATCATGTAGATGATTTCCATCCTTTGCTTTCTTAATGCCTTCAAAAAAGCTGTTCCTTGTCTCATCAATAAGCTTCTGAGCTTCAGGACTGATTCTTCCTACGCCATAAGTTCTTGCAGCATCAGAATGATATCCTTTATAAATAAGACCCGCATCCAGACTGACAATATCGCCTTCCTGCAATATTCTGTCTGCCCTTGGTATACCATGTACAACTTCATTATTAACGGATACACATATAGATGCAGGATATCCATTATAATGCAGGAAGTTGGGAATGCATCCATATCCACGGATCAACTTCTCACCCAGTCTGTCAATATCCAGTGTAGACATTCCAGGCTCAATCGCCTGCCCTAATTCTTCATGAACCTTATAAAGAATATGTCCTGACTCTCTCATTAAGTCAATTTCTCTTTGAGATTTAATTGTAACAGCCATTTTAAATCCTCCCGTGTGCTAATAAACACACATTATACCATCTGCGCTTATTACAACACATATATTATTTCTCCAGAATTGCAACAATTGCTGCAAATACATCTTTCATATCTACTGTACCATCTACAGATCTTAATACACCCTTCTCTGTATAGAAATCAATCAAAGGCTGTGTCTGCTTATGATAAACATCCAGTCTGTTCTTTACTGTCTCAGGCTTATCATCATCCCTGAGAATAAGTTCGGAACCACATGTGTCACATACTCCTTCCTTCTTAGGTGGAATATGTACAATATGATATGTAGCTCCACAAGTAACGCAGGCACGTCTGCCGGACATTCTCTTTATAATATTCTCATCCGGTACATCAACATTGATTGCATAATCAATCTTGTCACCTAATTCAGTCAATGCCTTATCAAGTACCTCTGCCTGAGGAATTGTTCTTGGGAAACCATCCAGAACATAACCATTCTTACAATCATCCTGAGCTACACGGTCAAGAAGAATCTTTACTGTCAGTTCATCTGGAACCAAAAGTCCCTGATCCATATACTTCTTAGCTTCCTTACCAAGTTCTGTACCATTTTTAATATTTGCTCTGAATATATCACCTGTAGATACATGAGGAATACTATATTTCTCTGCAATCATTTTTGCCTGTGTACCTTTACCTGCTCCCGGAGCGCCTAACATAATAATCTTCATACCAATTCCTCCATACTTAAATCCTGTGCTACTTTACTTATCTATCATAAAAACCTTTCGGTATTTTTTTCTAATTCATATAACTGAAAAAACGTAAGCCAAGAGCTTACGAAACAGAATCATCACAGTTTACGTATTTATTCATGGAGAAAGCAAAGACAATGCTTTGCTTTCAACCATGTATAGATTAATCATTCAAAAATCCTTTATAATTACGTACTAACATCTGAGATTCAATCTGCTTGATTGTCTCTAAGATAACACTTACTATAATAATTAAGCTTGTTCCGCCAAATGAAACATTGGCACCGAACACACCGTTAAAGAAAAATGGAATGACTGCTACAATAACAAGTCCAATTGCTCCAATAAAGATGATAGCATTCAATACTTTTGTCAAGTAATCAGTGGTAGGCTTACCAGGACGAATACCTGGAATAAATCCACCCTGTTTCTTCATATTATTGGAAATCTCTAACGGATTAAAGGTTAATGAAGTATAGAAATATGCAAAAAATACTGTCAATACGATATATACAACTAAACCAATAGAATATACTAATTGATCTGGTTTGCACCAGTTATCCTGATTTAATCCATTTAAAATCTGTCTCCAGACACCTGTTCCCTGATATCTTACTAATGAAGATATAACAATCGGGAACTGCATCAGTGAAGATGCAAAAATAATAGGAATAACACCTGCTGTATTAACCTTTAAAGGCAGGAATGTTGACTGACCGCCAACCATTTTGTTTCCCTGGATTTTCTTAGCATACTGAACAGGAATCTTACGAACACCATCATTCAGGATAATTACAAGAACTATCATTGCCAAGATAATTGCTATAATTACAATAGCAGAAACAACTGCCAAAGGAACAGATTTACCTTTTACAAACTGTTCATACAGATTGCTAAAGTCATCTGGCATACGAGAAATGATGTTGATAATAAGTACTATAGAAATACCATTACCGACGCCCTTCTCTGTAATTCGTTCACCAATCCACATAAGGAACGCACTACCTGCTGTTAATGCAGCAATTACTGTTATGACATTCAAAGCGTTATACTCTTCTAACAATCCCTGATTGCCAAATCCGATTGCCATTGCAGCACTCTCGATCAAAGCAAGAGCTACTGTGACATAACGTGTGATCGAAACAATTTTCTTTCTGCCGTCCTCGCCATCACGCTGCATCTCTTCCAATTTCGGAATCGCAATTGTAAGAAGCTGTATAATGATGGATGAAGTAATATACGGTGTAATATTCAGTGCAAATACAGACATGTTCAAAAATGAACCGCCTGTAAATGCATCGAAGAAGTTGAACGCACCGCCGGTTTGAGCCTCAAACCATGAAGAAAAGTAATTTCTGTCTACGCCCGGAACCGGAAGCTGAGAGCCAAATCGAATCACTATCAGCATAAGAAAAGTAAACAGCAATTTCATTCTGATTTCTTTAATCTTAAACGCGTTCTTTAGTGTTGTAAACATTAGATCACCTCTGCTGTTCCGCCAAGTGCCTCAATCTTTTCTTTTGCAGACGCACTGAAAGCATTTGCCTGAACATTAAGCTTCTTTGTAAGTTCACCATTACCAAGAATCTTAACACCATCTCTAGGGTTCTTAACAACGCCACTTTCAATTAATGTCTGTACAGATACTGTAGAACCATCTTCGAATTTCTCTAATGCGCCTAAATTGATACCAACGATTTCCTTTGTGTTTCTGTTCTTGAAACCTCTCTTAGGAAGACGTCTGTATAATGGCATCTGACCACCTTCAAAGCCTGGTCTTGGTGCTCCAGAACGAGCCTTCTGACCCTTATGACCCTTACCAGCTGTCTTGCCGTTTCCTGAACCGTGTCCACGACCTCTTCTAAAATTATCACTATGTTTAGAGCCTTCTGCAGGTCTTAAATTTGATAATTCCATTCTGACACCTCCTTATTTATGCTTCTTCAACTTTTACTAAATGATTTACTTTACGAATCATACCTCTGGTTGCTTCGTTATCAGGAAGTTCAACTGTCTTATGAAGCTTGTTCAGTCCAAGAGCTTCAACAGTTGCCTTATTCTTAGGAACAGCACCAATTGTTGATTTAACTAAAGTAACTTTTAATGTTTTTGCCATGTTCGTCTACCTCCTTAAGCCATGATCTCGTCGATAGATTTTCCACGATTAGCAGCTACTTCCTCAGGAGTCTTTAACTGAGCTAAGCCTGCGATTGTAGAAAGTACAACGTTCTGCTTATTGTTGGAGCCTAATGACTTGGTACGGATATTCTTAATACCTGCAAGCTCACAAACGATACGTGCAGGACCACCAGCGATGATACCTGTACCTTCGGGAGCCTTCTTTAATAAAACGCTTGAAGAACCATACTTACCAATAAAGTCATGTGTAATGGAATTGTTCTCATCCATAGCAATTTTGATCAGGTTCTTAATTGCATCTTCTTTTCCCTTGCGGATAGCTTCAGGGATTTCTACTGCTTTACCAAGGCCGGCACCTACGTGACCATTACCGTCACCTACTACTACCAAAGCGGTAAAACGCATGTTACGTCCACCTTTAACAGTTTTGGTTACACGCTTAATGGTAACAACCTTATCTGTTAATTCAAGCTGACTAGCATCAATGATTGTACGTTTCATGTGATTTTCTCCCTTCCTAGAATACCAAGCCAGCTTCTCTTGCTGCCTCAGCTAACGCTTCGATTTTTCCATGGTATAAAAAGCCGCCTCTATCAAAGACTACCTCTGAAATACCCTTATCCATTGCTCTCTTTGCAATGACTTTTCCTAAATATGCTGCTGCTTCAACGTCATTGGTCTTATTCAGTTCAGCCTTGATCTCTTTCTCAAGAGTGGAAGCTGATACTAATGTATTTCCAACTGTATCGTCAATAATTTGAGCATACATATGATTATTGCTTCTGAAGACTGCTAAACGCGGTCTTTCAGCTGTACCGCTGAAACGGTTACGTATTCTCATGTGTTTCTTTTCACGCATTTCTGCTCTAGATTTCTTACTAACCATTTTTTACGCCCTCCTTATTTACTTCTTACCAGTTTTACCAACTTTACGTCTGATTGTTTCATCAGCATACTTAATACCCTTGCCCTTGTAAGGTTCAGGTCTTCTCTTATCTCTGATTTCAGCTGCGAATTGGCCAACTTTTTCTTTATCAATACCCTTAACGATGATGATGTTCTGTCCATCGAGTACTGTTTCAATTCCTTCAGGATCGATCATCTCTACTGGATGAGAATATCCTAAAGATAATGTTAACTTATTACCGGATTTAGCTGCTCTGTAACCTACACCGTTAACTTCAAGCTTCTTCTCATAACCCTGAGTTACACCAACAACCATGTTGTTGATCAGTGTTCTTGTAAGACCATGAAGAGATTTCATCTTCTTTAAATCGTTAGGTCTTGCAACAGTGATTTCAGAACCTTCTACTTTGATTTCCATTTCTGCGGGTAATACTCTCTCAAGAGTTCCCTTAGGACCTTTTACAGTCACTTTATTATTTTCTGCAACTTCTACAGTTACGCCTGCAGGAATCGCGATTGGCATTCTTCCTATACGTGACATGCCCGTACCTCCTATTTATGAATCAATTTAATAACTACCAAACAAATGCTAAAACTTCGCCACCAACCTGAAGTTTTCTAGCTTCCTTATCAGTGATTACGCCCTGATTAGTAGAAAGGATTGCGATACCAAGTCCACCAAGAACTGTAGGTAATTCATCCTTGCCTGCATAAATACGAAGACCTGGCTTAGAGATTCTCTTTAAACCTGTGATGATCTTCTCATTCTTATCAGCGCCATATTTTAAAGTAATGTGAATTGTCTTAAATACACCGTCTTCGATTACTTCAAATTTCTTAATATATCCTTCATCTAAAAGAATCTGGGCAATAGCTAACTTCATCTTAGATGCGGGTACATCTACTGTATCGTGTTTTGCAGTATTCGCATTACGGATTCTTGTAAGCATATCTGCAATCGGATCACTCATTGTCATTTAAGTTTCCTCCTTATGGATTTCCTATATATTGCTCGAAACATATTGCTATCTAGCGGTGAAAACATTGGCTTAGCGCCTGTTTCCACCTGATATGCATTTATTTACCAACTAGCTTTCTTAACACCAGGAATCTGTCCCTTATATGCTAATTCACGGAAGCAAATTCTGCAAATTCCATATTTTCTTAAATAAGCATGTGGACGGCCACAGATTTTGCAACGACTATATTCCTGTGTAGAGAATTTAGGATTACGCTGCTGTTTGATTTTCATTGACTTTTTAGCCATGAGAATTTACCTCCTTCTTATTTAGCGAAAGGCATGTTGAACTGTGTTAACAATTCACGTGCTTCTTCATCGCTCTTTGCAGTAGTAACAAAGATAATGTCCATACCTCTTACCTTGTCAACCTTATCGTACTCGATTTCAGGGAAGATAATCTGCTCTTTAATACCAAGTGCATAATTACCTCTACCATCGAATGCATTAGGGTTAACGCCTCTGAAGTCACGTACACGAGGCAGTGCAAGGTTTACAAGACGGTCAAGGAACTCATACATCTTCTCACCACGAAGAGTAACCTTACAGCCAATAGCCATACCTTCACGAATCTTGAAGTTAGCAACAGCCTTCTTAGCCTTGGTTGTAACAACCTTCTGTCCACTGATTGTCTCAAGATCCTTTACAGCGGTCTCAAGAGCCTTAGCGTTATCCTTAGCCTCTCCTACGCCCATGTTGATAACAATCTTATCGAGCTTAGGAACTTCCATAATATTTTTATAGCCGAACTTTTTAATCATAGCATCTACGATTTCGTCTTTATATAAATCTTTAAGTCTGCTCACCAGTTTAGTCCTCCTTCCTTAGAATTAATCGATTACTTCACCTGTTGTCTTTGCAAAACGAACTTTCTTGTCTCCGTCCATCTTGAAGCCAACTCTGGTAGCTTTTCCTTTATGAAGGTACATTACGTTTGAAATATCCAAAGGAGCTTCCTTCTGAATAATTCCACCATTCTGGTTAGCTGCTGATGGCTTAGCATGCTTTGTGATCATGTTAACGCCTTCAACTACTACTTTGGAATTCTTGGCATCTACAGATAATACTTTACCTTCTTTGTCTTTATCCTTACCAGCGATAACCTTAACAGTATCGCCCTTCTTAATTTTCATCATGTCAGACACCTCCTTATAATACTTCAGGAGCTAAAGAAACAATCTTCATAAACTGTTTCTCACGAAGCTCTCTTGCTACCGGTCCAAAGATACGAGTTCCTCTCGGAGTCTTGTCATCCTTGATGATAACAGCAGCATTTTCATCAAATTTAATATAAGAACCGTCTTTACGACGAGCGCCCTTTACAGAACGTACAACTACAGCTTTTACTACATCGCCTTTTTTTACAACGCCGCCTGGTGTTGCATCTTTAACGCTAGCAACGATTACATCGCCAATATTGGCATATCTTCTTGTAGAGCCGCCCATAACTCTGATGCAAAGTAACTCTTTAGCACCGGTGTTGTCAGCGACTTTAAGTCTGCTTTCCTGTTGTATCATGCTAAATCTCCTTCCGAATCACATTTTTGTGACTAAATTGCAAACATGCAATTCTTATTACAATCTATTTTGCTCTTTCGATAACTTCTACAAGTCTCCATCTCTTATCCTTAGATAAAGGTCTTGTCTCCATTACTTTAACTGTATCGCCAATGTTGCACTCATTGTTCTCATCATGTGCTTTTAACTTATAAGTTCTCTTAACGATTTTGTTGTAAAGAGGATGCTTTACATGATCTTCAACAGCGACTACGATAGTTTTCTGCATTTTGTTGCTAACAACCTTGCCTGTACGTGTTTTTCTTAAATTTCTTTCCACGACCATTTTCCTCCTACTCTACATTTTTAAGATTTGCAGTCATAACAGTCTGAATTCTGGCAATATTTCTTCTTACTTCTTTAATTCTGGCTGTATTATCTAACTGATTTGTTGCATTCTGAAATCTCAAATTGAAAAGTTCTTTTTTTGCAGCTACTAATTCCTGTGATAATTCTGCAGCTGATTTGGTCTTTAAATCTTCTACATACTTATTAGTTTTCATTTACTGCACCGCCTTCCAAATCTGCCTTAGAAACAATCTTACACTTACAAGGAAGCTTGTGTGTTGCAAGACGTAATGCTTCTTTAGCAACATCTTCACTAACTCCGCTGATTTCGAACATTACACGGCCTGGCTTAACTACTGCTACCCAGTACTCAAGTGTTCCTTTACCGGAACCCATACGAGTTTCAGCAGGCTTAGCTGTAACAGGCTTATCAGGGAAAATCTTGATCCAAACCTTACCACCACGCTTAATATAACGTGTCATAGCAATACGGGCTGCTTCAATCTGGTTAGATTTGATCCAGCAAGGCTCCAGTGCAACGATACCGTACTCACCATAAGTAATTGTATTACCTCTCTGTGCTTTTCCGGCCATAGTTCCACGGAACTGTTTACGACGCTTTACTCTCTTTGGCATTAACATTATTTATCGCTCCCTTCCTTATTTCCCTTAGTAGGAAGTACTTCGCCCTTGTAGATCCAAACCTTAACGCCTAATTTGCCGTAAGTTGTATCTGCTTCAGCGAAACCATAATCAATATCTGCTCTAAGTGTCTGAAGAGGAATAGTACCCTCGCTGTAGAACTCTGTACGAGCCATATCAGCTCCACCAAGACGTCCTGATACAGCTGTCTTAATACCAAGCGCACCAGTCTTCATTGTTCTACCCATGCAGGACTTCATTGCTCTTCTGAAAGATACACGATTCTCAAGCTGTAATGCAATATTCTCAGCAACTAACTGTGCATCTCTGTCAGGTCTCTTGATTTCCTTGATATCAACAAGGACATTCTTACCTGTTAATTTCTGAAGTTCTTTCTTAGTAACTTCGATTTCTGCTCCGCCCTTACCGATTACTACACCAGGCTTAGCTGTGAAAACGATAACCTTTACTCTGTCAGATGCTCTTTCGATCTCGATCTTAGCAACACCTGCGCTGTATAACTTCTTCTTTAAAAATTTTCTAATATTATAATCTTCAACTAAGTAATCAGAAAACTCAGCATCAGCATACCATTTGGAATCCCAATCTTTAATAACGCCGACTCTTAAGCCGTGAGGATTAACTTTCTGTCCCATTTTCTTCCTCCTATCTCTCGTCAAGCACAACTGTAATGTGGCTCATTCTCTTTTCGATTCTATAAGCTCTACCCTGTGCTCTAGGTTTTACTCTCTTCATTGTAGGTCCCTTATTTGCGAAGCAAGCTGCAACATAAAGGTTCTCTGCGTTCATACCGTTATTGTTCTCAGCATTAGCGATAGCTGACTCTAATAACTTCTTGATTACGCTTGAAGCATATCTGGGATTGTATGTCAGGATTGCAAGTGCGTCCTGAACGTTCTTACCTCTTATGGCATCTAATACGAAGCATGCTTTCTGAACAGATACTCTAGCGTAAGAAAGCTTTGCTGAAGGTCTTGTTTCTCTATTTTCTGCATTTCTTTTTCTCTTATAACTTGTTCTGCTGTACTTATTCTCAGCCATGGTTGAACCTCCTTTCAAAAATTATTTCACCTTAGATTTCTTTTCGTCTTTGCCGTGTCCTCTATAAGTTCTGGTTGCAACGAATTCACCAAGCTTATGTCCAACCATATCTTCTGTTACGTATACAGGCACATGTTTTCTTCCGTCATGTACTGCAATTGTATGACCTACGAAAGCAGGGAAAATTGTAGAACGACGGGACCATGTCTTAATTACTGATTTATTTCCGGATGCGTTCAGTGCGTCAACCTTCTTTAAAAGGCTTGCATCAGCGAACGGACCCTTTTTTAATGATCTAGCCATTAGGTTTGTTCCTCCTTATGATCGATAAACTTCATCACAATCATTTCGATTGTTTAAGCTGCACTATAGTCAATCTTGAGCCAGCAAGAGCGATTATTTAATCGCTTTGCCGTCTCTTCTTCTAACGATCAACTTGTTAGAAGCCTTCTTGCTCTTTCTTGTCTTCAAACCAAGAGCTGGCTTGCCCCAAGGTGTAGATGGTCCTGGACGTCCAATACCAGTCTTACCTTCACCACCACCGTGTGGATGGTCATTCGGGTTCATAACGGAACCACGAACTGTAGGTCTGATACCCATATGACGCTTACGACCAGCCTTACCGATCTTAACAAGGTTATGATCACCATTACCTACAACACCGATAGATGCTCTACAAACGATAGGCACCATTCTCATTTCGCCTGAAGGAAGTCTTAATGTTGCATATTTGCCTTCCTTAGCCATTAACTGAGCGCTGTTACCAGCAGAACGTACTAACTGTCCGCCCTTGCCAGGATATAATTCAATGTTGTGTACGTTAGTACCAACAGGGATTTCAGAAAGAGGTAAGCAGTTACCAACTCTAACTTCTGCCTGAGGTCCGTTCATAACCTTCATACCATCAGTTAATCCTTCTGGTGCGATGATGTATGCTTTCTGACCATCTTCGTAGCAGATCAAAGCGATGTTTGCACTTCTGTTAGGATCGTACTCAACGCCGATAACCTTAGCTGCGATTCCATCTTTATTTCTCTTGAAATCGATAATTCTATATTTCTGTCTGTTTCCACCGCCATGGTGTCTAACTGTAATTTTACCCTGATTATTACGTCCGGCATTCTTCTTCTTAGAAACACAAAGAGACTTTTCAGGAGTTGTCTTTGTAATTTCAGAGAAATCTGAGCCAGTCATATTTCTTCTAGAAGGTGTATATGGGTTATATTTCTTAATTCCCATTGTCGTTTCTCCTTTTCTATTTTATTATCACACTTGTCTGTGTATAGTCGTTGCAATCTCTATTTTATAAACCAGAGAAGATCTCAATATCCTTGCTATCCTCTGTTAACTGTACGATTGCTTTCTTGGTCTTTGCAGTCTTACCAACTACAGCACCACGTCTCTTGTTCTTGCCTTCCATGTTGATTGTGTTTACCTTAGCAACCTTTGTGCCTTCGAACATCTTTTCAACAGCTTCTTTGATCTGAGACTTGTTTGCTTCTGTATGAACTAAGAATGTATATTTCTTCTCGCTCATGCCAGCCATGCTCTTCTCTGTAATCACCGGTTTGAGGATTACATCATAATACTTAACGTCTGCCATTATGCGTACACCTCCTCGATAGTCTTAACGGCATCCTTAGTAAGGATTACTGTACCGCCCTTCATAACGTCATATACATTAATTGTATTAGTTAATGCTGTCTGAACGTTAGGAAGATTTCTTGCTGACTTAACAACTTTCTCATCATTCTCATTAAGAACAACGTAAGCCTTGTTAACCTTTAAATTATCCATAACTGCCTTGAAGTTCTTTGTCTTGATTTCATCGAATTTAAGCTCGTCGATTACGATCAGCTTGTTCTCCTGAACTCTGCTTGTTAATGCAGACTTGAGAGCTGCTCTCTTTTCCTTCTTGTTCATCTTGAAGGAGTAATCTCTTGGTACTGGAGCGAATACTACGCCGCCTCCTGTCCACTGTGGAGCTCTTGTTGAACCCTGTCTTGCATGACCTGTTCCCTTCTGTCTCCAAGGTTTTCTTCCGCCACCGGATACTTCAGAACGTGTCTTTGCTTTCTGTGTACCCTGACGATTATTTGCAAGCTGCTGAACTACTGCCATGTGTACTAAGTGTTCGTTTACTTCTACACCGAAGACAGCATCATTTAAGTCAATACTTTCGACTTCCTTGCCTTCCATATTATAAACAGATACTTTTGCCATCTGAATGGTCCTCCTTTCGTCCTAATTAAGCCTCAACCTTAGTGGTTTCTTTGATTGTTACTAAAGCCTTCTTAGGTCCCGGTACTGCACCCTTCACTAAAAGTAAGTTCTTTTCAGCATCTACTCTTACAACTTCAAGATTCTGAACAGTTACTTTTACGCAGCCCATATGACCTGGCATGCCCTTACCCTTGAATACTCTTGAAGGAGAAGAACAAGCGCCGTTTGAACCCTGATGACGATGGAATTTGGAACCATGTGCCATAGGTCCTCTGTGCTGACCAAGTCTCTTGATTGCGCCCTGGAATCCTTTACCTTTAGAAATAGCGGATGCATCTATCTTATCACCAGCTACAAAAATGTCAGCCTTGATTTCATTTCCTAATGCATACTCTTCTGCGTTTTCAAATTTGAACTCTCTTAAATATCTCTTGGAAGAAACGCCTGCCTTTTCGAAGTGTCCCTTCAGAGCCTTGTTAACGCCGTGTCTGTGGATAACTTCTTTCTTACCACTCTTATCTTTGTTAACAATCTTGTCTTTCTTGTCTACAAAGCCAACCTGTACAGCCTTGTATCCGTCATTCTCTACTGTCTTGATCTGTGTTACTACACAAGGACCAGCCTGAAGTACGGTAACTGGAACCAGTGTTCCGTCTTCGTTGAAGATTTGAGTCATTCCGACTTTAGTAGCTAAGATAGCCTTCTTCATTTCTTTACCTCCATTTTGTCTACAGCGGAACGGATTACCCGTTCATACTAGTAGGGGTCTTATTTGTTTTTCATTTTGATATCGATATAAACACCAGCCGGCATCTCTAATCTCTGTAAAGCATCTACAGTCTTAGGTGTCGGTGCGATGATATCAATCAGTCTCTTATGAGTTCTCTGTTCGAACTGCTCTCTGGAGTCCTTATACTTGTGTACGGCTCTCAGAATTGTTACAACTTCCTTCTTTGTAGGAAGAGGTACCGGTCCACTCACCTGTGAACCATTTTTCTTTACTGTTTCGATAATTTTTTTGGCAGATGCATCAACTAACTGATGATCGTAAGCTTTTAATGTAATTCTCATTACCTGACTTGCCATAAAAAAAGTCGCCTCCTTTTCGCACTTTTCATTTCTAAGTACGACAAGCGGTGACTGTACACTCTGCCGTGTGTGTCATGCATTTCACACCATCAAAGGCGCACTCCTTTTATCCAGAAGTTTGCATTCTTCACATCGTCTCTACCAATATGTTCGGTAGGCATTCTAACCTTGTACAGTGACTTGTCGCCAGTTTCCTAACTTGACATTCGCTCCGCGGAAAACCTGCCTCATTCTGAAGCAGCAACCTCACGTTTCATCGCTATCATGTCACAGCAATTGATAGTATATCGTATGTTTCTATATTTTGCAAGTGTTTTTTATAATTTTTTTTATTTTTTCTTTTACTGGTACATTGCAAAGTTAAATTCCACTCTCCTGCGGAATTTAATCTTGCAAAAAGC
>CAVBMG010000054.1:0-22626 GCA_963596435.1 Agathobacter sp. | reverse complement strand
GAATTATCTGCTAACATTTGTTTAATCGATGCAAACTTACAATTACATAATTTTCCACACAAATCCAACACTTCATCATTATCATAGTTTTTTACTTCATATCGTTTAAAGCCATCCTCTAAATGAAATATAAAAACAACTTTATCCTCTGCCAAATATTCATTCCAGTATTCTACTTCCAAATAATTTTTTATAAAATCTTCCCATATCTGAGCATTCTCTTCTGAAAAAGTTACTTGATAATTACTTTCCACTTTTTCAATTAGGAATCCTTTATCTTTTAGACTTAATATACTATCATCAATTCCCATCACATATGAATAATACATTCCCCTGCCTCCAAATACTTTAAAATCTGCTTTTTCTTTATGTTATTAAATACAGTCTCATCAACATCTCTGAATTTCATGTGCTTATATAACCTGGACTTTTTGAAATCATATATAGTATCGACATTTTCAAGCAGTTGTTTTACCACCTTATGCGTTGCCTCTAGTATTTTGTATTCTTTTTTAATACATTCACTCCCCTCTAGTGTGGTAAAATCAAAGTTGGATTTTTCAACAATGTGGCAATAATCGGGGCATATTTAGATACTCCCTGCTCTGTAAACACATAAGGTTTGTATTTTATATTTGAACCTCTTCCCATATTCAAGGTGAAATTTTTGCACCTTGAAAGATTTTCCACTTCTTCATCATCCAATTCAAACATAAAAATTTCTGCCAAGTCTGAATCAAGCATAACCTTTTCCTCTGAATTCATAAAGCCGCTTATTTCCAAATCTACTTGAAAATAAGCGGCTCAGACCACTTTGTTACTCTTAATTAAATGTTGGTTTGAGATAGCAGTGTTACGCATTCTGTGTGCACCGTCTGTCCAAACTGGTCCACGGCTCTTACTTTCCTGATCTCATACCCATTCTCGCACAAATATTTCAGATCTCTTGCCAGTGTAGCGCTGTCGCAGCTTACATAGACGATTCTCTTTGGTGCCATCTTAATAATGGTATTAAGGCAAGCTTCATCACAGCCTTTGCGGGGGGGATCGACACAGATAACGTCTGCAAATATATGCTCTTCTTCATAGAGTCTCGGCAGCACTTCCTCAGCCTTGCCTACATAGAAGGTTGCATTCCCAATATGATTGCGCTCTGCATTCTTTCTGGCATCTTCGATTGCCTGCGGTACGATCTCCACACCATAGACTGCTTTGGCGCGCTGCGCCATGAAAAGACTGATCGTACCGATACCACAGTAGAGGTCCCATACGGTTTCTTCTCCTGTCAGCCCTGCATATTCCAGCGCCAGGCTGTAGAGCTTTTCTGTCTGGATTGGATTGACCTGATAAAAAGACAGCGGAGAAATCGCAAAAGTAATACCCTGTGGTGCATTTTCCTTTGAATCATATCGCAGACAATCCTTACCGGAGTTGATTTCCTCTATGGATCTTCTGTGAATAACATCTGTTATTGTATTCTGTCCCCATAATACTCTGCCTTCTGTTCCCATAATGACATTGGTATTCTTCATATTATAATTAAGCCATATACTTGTCATTCCTGGAATTTCCCGCAGAGTATCTACAAGCCTGTCTTCTTTTGGCAGACTTTTGCCATTGATGACCAGACATACCATGATTTCACCCGAAGTAAAACCTTTACGAATCAGGATATGGCGCACAAGTCCCTGCCCTGTGGTTTCATCATAGGCAGACACTTTTTCATTTTGCATATATGCCAATACCTTCTGTAATATTGATTCATTTTCTTCTACGCCTAATGCGCAATCCGTATTGGCAATGATAGAATGAGTTCTTCCGGCATAAAAGCCTGTAATGATCCTGCCATCCTTATCTGTTCCTACCGGGAACTGCGCCTTATTGCGATAATGCCACGGCTGCTCCATGCCAACCACCGGTTCCATCACTGATTCAATAAATAACTGGTCAAAACCGCCGATTCGCACCAGGTTATTTTTCACTTTATTTTCTTTGAATTGCAACTGTGCTTCATAGCTCATTGCCTGAATCTGACAGCCACCGCACTGTTTATGATATGGACAGACCGGCTCCACACGTAAGGAAGAAGGTGTCAACACCTTTTCCAGTCTGGCATAGGCATAATTCTTCTTTACCTTTACCAGTCTGGCTTCTACCACGTCACCCATGACCGCATCTTTTACAAAGAGGGTGAAGCCCTCTAGCTTGCCGATGCCTTCACCCTCTGTTCCGATATCTTCTATTTTTACTGTTACAATATCATTTTTGGAATATTGTGCCATTTTTACCGTACCTTTCTGGACTTATTATAAAGAAGAATTTCTCAGATTAGACTCGAAGAATCTGTTAAAGCCCAACCAGCCTGTTTCTTCTGTAGCTTCCAGTATCTCTGTGAATGTTTCCATCTTCGCATCCGTATCATCCGCACGATTAAGAGCGACTGCCTCGATCAGTGCAGGTTTTTTGGGAGAACCAAACTCATACTCTCCATGATGTGCAAGAATACAATGCTTTAATTCCATAGCCAGCATAGGAGGGAAGCCCTCAATATCGCGGATCTTCTCGCCGACCATTTCAGAACCCATCACGATATGTCCCAGGAACTGACCTGCATCTGTATAATCATTTACAGGAAAAGCACTGATTTCCTTGGTTTTTCCAATATCGTGGCAGATTGCCGCTGTCAGGAGCAGGTCTCTTTTCAGGATTGGATACGCTGTACAGTAATACTCACATAACTTTGTTACACTCAGAGTATGCTCCAGCAATCCTCCGATAAATCCATGATGTACGGTCTTTGCAGCGGATGATTTCTTAAATGCTGCAATGAAATCTTTATCTTCTATGAAAAAGGCATTGAGCATTTTATGTAAGTAAGGGTTCTCGATTGATTTGATAATGCCAAGAAGCTCTGTATACATTTCTTCAATGTTCTTCTTGCTCATCGGCATATATTCAGCTTCATCATATTCTCCTTCCTGACAAAGGCGAACACGCTTAACATTGACCTGAAGTGCACCATTGAAACTTGTCACATCTCCGTATACCTCTACATAATCACCTGCATCGAACTCTGCAATTCCTGCATTATTCGGGTCCCATATCTTGGCATCCAGTGTACCTGTTTTATCCTGAATGATCACATTATCATAGGATTTGCCGTTTTTTGTTACTGCTGAACTCTTATATTTGCAATAATAAATATCAAATACTCTGTCTCCGTCTTTATAATCTTTAATATATTTCATCTTCTAAACCATACCTTTCTCTTAGTTTCTTGCCTTAGGCTGTACTGTAAACATCATCTGCTCATAGTCATCTTTACTTGCTCTTAATATTGTAATCTCCACGTCATGCTCTACCGTACATCCACGTACTGCATTCATATAATCTGTAGCACTGTGGATCTGGGTACTTCCCACCTGCACAATAATATCACCCTTCTGGATTCCATTGATCATCGCAGGAGAATCCATATCTATATCTGACACATAAGCACCCTGTGGCAGTCCCTGCTGTGTCCGTACATTACTTGCAATATCCTGCGCATAGATACCAATATAAGGTACATCCTCTGCGTTGGACAGCTTCGTAATCATGCCTTTTAACTCAGATACACCGATTGCAGACAACAGATTCTTCGTATCACTGTGATTATATGTGTTATCAATGATTCCAATGACCTGCCCCTGCGTATTAAGCAGAATACCGCTGGCGCTCTGGCTGGCGTAGATGTCTGTTGTCAGCATCTTATACTGATTATCTGCCAGTGTTACCACATTTCCTACTGAAGTGATCATACCATAACATACACTGTCATTATATCCCTGGATATTACCCACAGCTATCACAAGTGAACCCGCAAGTCCGTTATTCACGGAGCTTCCCAATGTTGCCACAGATACATAATCCAGCGTCGTATCACGCAGATATTTCAAATCTACTGCAATGACTGCAAGATTTGTATTAACATCATATTTTTTAATGCTTCCTTCTGCACTGACTCCATTACAGAAAGTCACCAGAATACTCTGCGCTTTGTCCAGAGGAGATTTTCTCGTAAGAATCAGCAGTTCCCGGTTATTATTAGCAATAATAACACCTGCTATGTTTCCTTCACTCTGATACGTATTATTGAACCAGTCCACATCTGATTTCACAGCAGTCACTGTAACAATACTGGTGGATGCCTCCTGATATACCTGATGAAGACTGTCATACATTGCCTGATACTCATTCAGATATGCCTTCTGTGGATTCTCTGTAGATGCACTCTCTGCAGTCTCAACTTCACTGGCTGGTGTCTCTTCTGCAGCAATCTGTGTCGTTTCCTGCTCTGTTGTCTCTGTCTCACTCTCCGTCTGTGTTCCACTCTCGCCCTCTGTCAGCATATCCTCCGGCAGCATTTCATCCTTCTCCTGCGGAAAAGTCACAGTCTGCGGCTCTTCTTCCGGGTACAGCCAGTTATTCAGCACCGGCTCTAATAATAGAAATGTCAGACATGCCACAAGTCCGAACAGTAATGCCAGTGATGCCGTAATGACCGTCCTTTGTAACAGTTTCTTCTTATCTATCGGTCTTTCTTTTATTTTTTCCTGCAAAAATTCAAAATCACTTGCTCTTTCAGGCTCCTGATTCTGATTGTCCTGCTGCTTCTCTTCCATATATAATATAATCCCTTTCCAGTATCTGCTTACTTTACTCATATAGTATATCCGAACCCCTTTGCAAAGTAAAGAAAGTTGTACAGTTTTCCAATGCGTGATATACTTATTCTGTTCACAAGAATAGTATTACAGGAAGGAATGTTCTATTTATGAATGACAAGGCATTGCGAATTCTCGAATACCATAAAATAATAAATTTACTGATAGATAAAGCAACCTCTCTGCCCGGTAAGGAAGTCTGTAAGAAACTGACACCTATGACAGAACTGGCTGCAATTGAAGAAGCCCAGCAACAGACTGCGGACGCATTTACACGCCTGATAAAGGGTGGACGCATCCATTTCAGTGATAACAAGGATATCAGTTTCAGCCTGAAATCTCTGGAGATTGGCAGTAATCTGTCTGCTTCTGAACTTCTTAAAATCGCATCCTCTCTGGCATGTGCCAGCAGAGCCAAGTCCTACGCCAGAACAGAGCGTGATGAAGAGATTGCCGACAGTCTCAACCCCCTTTTTGAAGAACTGGAGCCACTGACTCCACTACAGAATGAGATCAATCGCTGTATCATTTCCGAAGAAGAAATTGCTGATGATGCCAGCCCCAACCTCAAACGTATCCGCCGCAGTATCAATCAGACCAATGACAAGATTCATTCCCAGCTCACCAATATGGTCAATACAAGCTATCGTACCTATCTGCAGGATGCTGTGATTACAATGCGTAACAACCGTTATTGTATTCCTGTCAAATCCGAATATAAGGGAAATGTCCCCGGTATGGTTCACGACCAGTCTTCCACTGGTTCCACACTTTTTATTGAGCCTGCTGCCATTGTGAGTCTGAATAACCAGTTAAAAGAGCTGGCACTACAGGAGAAGGAAGAAATTGAAGCCATTCTTGCTACCCTCAGTGCTTCCTGCTCTGAGCATATCGCTGCTTTGAGCCATAATCTCAAACTGCTGACACAGCTGGACTTTATCTTTGCAAAAGCTGGTCTGGCAATTGACATGAACGCATCCAGACCTTTATTTAATAATGAACACTACATTCAGATCCGTAAAGGACGCCATCCTCTTCTTGATAAGAAGAAAGTCGTTCCCATTGATATCACTCTGGGAAAAGACTTTGACCTTTTGATCGTAACAGGTCCCAATACAGGTGGTAAGACTGTATCTTTAAAGACAGTGGGGCTTTTCACACTGATGGGACAGTCAGGACTGCATATTCCTGCTCTGGATCGTTCCGAGCTGTCTGTATTTACAGAGGTTTATGCGGATATCGGTGATGAACAGAGTATTGAGCAGAATCTGTCCACTTTCTCTGCCCATATGACGAATACGATATCTATTTTGGAGCATGCAGATGAGAATTCCTTATGTCTGTTTGATGAATTAGGTGCTGGAACTGACCCTACAGAGGGTGCTGCCCTGGCAATCGCCATATTAAAGCACCTGCATGACCGCGGCATTCGGACAATGGCAACCACCCACTATAGTGAACTGAAGGTATTTGCCCTGACGACCTCCTATGTAGAAAATGCATGCTGTGAATTTGATGTGGAGACTCTGCGCCCTACGTATCGACTTTTGATCGGTATTCCCGGTAAGAGTAATGCCTTCGCCATTTCTTCCAAGCTTGGACTTTCCAATGAAATCATTGAATCAGCCAAGCAGCACATCAGTGAGGAGGATGAAAGCTTTGAAGACTTACTGGCTGATCTGGAGAACAGCCGTAAGACTATCGAAAAAGAACGTGCTGAAATAGAAAGCTATAAGCAGGAGATCAGCTCCTTAAAAGATAAGCTGACACAGAAGCAGGAGCGTCTTGATGCCCAGAAGGACAGAATTCTCAAGGAAGCCAACGAAGAAGCCCGTCAGATCTTACAGGATGCCAAGGATGTGGCAGATGAGACGATCCGTAATTTCCAGAAGTACAATACAGGTACTTCCATGAAGGAAATGGAGAAAGCCCGTACCAAAGTACGTGATAAGATCAGCGAGAAAAATTCCAAGATCAGCCAGCAGGCTGCCAATCCTACACATAAGATATTAAAGCCCAGCCAGATCAAGCCTGGAGATATGGTAAAAGTCGTATCCATGGGATTAAAAGGCACCGTCAGCTCTATGCCCGATGCCAAAGGCGATATGTTCGTTCAGTGTGGTATCATCCGCAGTAAAGTCAATATCAAAGACCTGGTACTGATCAATGAAGATGTCATGCCCAATAATCCATACAAAAAACAGACTGCACATACAACACGCAGTAATACCAGCCGTATCGGAGCCTCTAAGACTTCTACTTTTTCTATGGAGATCAATCTTCTTGGCAAGACTGTTGATGAAGCAATCTCCGAGCTGGATAAATATCTGGATGACGCTTACCTTTCCCATGCGCCCAGTGTACGAATTGTCCATGGTAAAGGCACAGGCGCCCTGCGTGCTGCTGTGCAGAGATACTTAAAGAGTGTTTCCTATGTGAAATCCTTCCATCTGGGAGAATACGGCGAAGGCGACGCCGGTGTAACCATCGCTGAATTCAAATAGAAAGAGGTCCCTTTATGGCTAACAAACAAAAAATCCTAATCGTTGATGACGATGAAAATATTGCAGAACTTATTTCCCTTTATATGACGAAGGAATGCTTCGAGACGCAGATCGTATATGATGGAGAATCCGCATTACAGGCGGCAGATACCTTCGCCCCTGATCTGATTCTGCTGGATCTGATGCTTCCCGGCATTGACGGATATCAGGTATGCAGGGAAATCCGCCAGAAATCCCAGACGCCTATCATTATCCTCTCTGCCAAAGGCGAAGTCTTTGATAAGGTACTGGGCTTAGAACTGGGTGCTGATGATTATATGGAGAAGCCCTTTGACACCAAAGAACTGGTTGCCAGAGTGAAAGCCGTTCTGCGCCGCTATAAAACAGCAGCTCCTGTTACAGAGGCTCCCGCTTCCAAACAGGTCAGCTATCCTAACCTGACCATTAATTTAACGAACTATTCTGTTATTTATAACGGCAAAAATATAGATATGCCTCCCAAGGAACTGGAACTTCTGTATTTCCTTGCTTCTTCACCAAACCACGTATATACAAGAGAACAGCTGCTTGACCAGATATGGGGCTATGAATACATTGGTGATACCCGTACAGTAGACGTGCATATCAAACGTCTCAGAGAAAAGATCAAGGATCATGAGACCTGGAGAATTGCAACAATCTGGGGCATCGGTTATAAATTCGAAGTCAAGAACGCATAATCTTTTACTGAAAAGAGAAAGGTATTTGCTATGAAACGTACTTTATATCTGAAATTTGTACTTGCCTATTTCATATTTGGTTTCTTTGGATTTATTGTGGTAGCAACTTTTACCTCCAATATGACTCTGGAACATATGAAAAGGGAACGGGCAGATGCATTATATAAGGAAGCCTTGCTGATATCCAATTCCTATGCTGTTGACCTGTATAACAGTGAGATCACTCTGGAATCCGTGTGGAGACAGATCAATGCCATTGATACTTTCCTGGATGCCTCTGTCTGGATTGTCAATCCATCCGGTCTTATTGTATTGGACTCCAGCTCTCCACTGGATATCGAGAATCCTTCTACGATACCGAATTTCAGTCCCACGGTAACAGGTAGTTCCTTCTATACTGTAGGCAATTTCTTCGGTATGTTTGATGAAGATATGATATCGGCTTTTGCCCCGATAACTTCCCAATATAAAGTAAAAGGCTATGTAATCATTCATTCCTCCATGCAGGATCTGCATGCATCCTGTGATTCTCTGCTGAATATATCTTATCTGACACTGCTGATTCTTTTCCTGCTGTCACTGATTATTCTGCTCTTTTTCACAGAAATGGTCTATCTGCCACTGCGCAAGATCACGCATGCCACAGAGCAGTACGCAATCGGTAACTTCCGTTATGAATTTCAGGTAGACAGTGAAGATGAGATTGGTTATCTGGCTGCTTCTCTGGCATATATGGCAAGCGAGGTTGCTAAGAGTGAAGACAATCAAAAGAGACTGGTCGCCAATATTTCCCACGACTTTCGTTCTCCACTGACCTCCATGCGGGGTTATCTGGAAGCAATGCAGGATGGCACAGTTCCACCAGAGCTATATCAGAAATATATCGGTGTCGTATTAAATGAAACTGACAGATTAACGAAACTGACCAATTCCCTGCTGACTCTGAACAATCTGAATACACAGGGTATGATACTGGATCGGACCAATTTCGATATTAATCCAGTCATCAAGAATACAGCAGCTTCCTTTGAAGGCACTTGCTGCAATAAGCTCATTACTATCGAGCTGGTTCTGACCGGAGAGCAGATGTACGTCAATGCTGATATGGTCAAGATTCAACAGGTTCTCTACAACCTGGTCGATAATGCGATCAAGTTCAGCCATAAGAACTCCTCTATCAAGATAGAGACTATTGAGAAGTCTAACAAGCTTCTGGTATCGGTAAAAGACAATGGAATTGGTATTCCAAAGGAAAGCCTCAGACTGATATGGAACCGCTTCTATAAGACCGACCTCTCCAGAGGAAAAGACAAAAAAGGAACCGGACTTGGTCTCTCCATTGCCAAAGAGATCATCCAGTCCCATAATGAGAACATAAATGTAGTAAGTACCGAAGGTGTTGGTACAGAATTTATCTTTACATTAGAGAAGGCTTCCAAGGTCTGAGACCGGAAGCCTTCTTTCTTTTATTTATATTTATTGATTATAGAACAATATGAGACATCAGTTCAGGAAGCTGTGCAAATGACTCAATCGTATAATCAGGTGCAACTGCCTCTCCAAAACCATACGCACAATATACGAAAGGAATACCGGCTACTCTTGCAGACTGTTCATCCCCTGCCGTATCCCCTACATATACAGCCCTGGTAATATTGTTTCTCTGCATGATAAGCTTGTTATTCTCACCCTTTGGCAGAAGATTATCGCCCCAGCACTGGATATCATCAAAATACTGCTCCAGCTTATGCGCTGCAATAAAGCTTTCAATATATCCCTGCTGGCAATTGCTTACCACATATAACTGATATTCCCTGTGAAGAATCTCCAGTGTTTCTTCCAGCTGTGGGAACAGAATTCCACCATTTCTTCGCAGATATGCATTCTCTACTTCACAGCATTCATCCATCATTTTCTGCTGTCCTTGGCTGGTCTGCTTGGGAAACAGCTTTGCTGCAATTTCAGTCATAGGAAGTCCGAAGCATCCGTTCAGCTCCTCCTGCGTAATTGATCCTCTGCCACATTCAGGATGCATTTCCAATACCTGATTCCAGGATTTCAATACACCTTCGGAAGAATCCCACAATGTTCCATCCAGATCAAACAATATTGCCTGTACTTTCTCCATAATCTCCTCATTTCTGACATGTATGTCATTTTTATTTGTATCCTATCATAATTCCCTTAGATATGCTATCGACTTCTGGTAAAATAAGCGTGAATTTGGTGTAAATTCATCATCCATGGCATGAAAGGACAGATTCATTACACCTTGAAATGTAGTAACTCCGATAATTCTTCTGGCGTTAGCTGTAACCGGTGGCACGAATACATAATTGTATAATCGAAGACTGCCATACCGGGACGCAAGCGGCACTTTCACCAGATTGGTCACTGCCATTCCCTTAGGCGCCTCACTCATTCCCAATCGCTTCATAATTGTCTCTGTTACCGGATTCACGTAGCGGCCATTCAGTTGAAACTGCACAGAATCCACCAGCTCTCCCGGCAATTCCCCAAGCAATCCAAGCTGCTGGTATTTTTCTTTACTGTTATCCAGATGAATCTTGCTGTGCAGCTTCTTCACATTCTGCGCAAAGTCCAATGTATCATCATATAAATACTCAATCGGATAGGTATATTCATAATCTCCCATCCCATCATACTCTCCACGAAGACTTAGCATCATTGCAATCTGGTCCGGTTTCAATCCTGCCTCCTGCTGGCGTCCTTTTGAATCAACAACAACTGCTGTTCTAAGCTCTCTGGATGCTCTGGCAAAAGCAGTCAAAAGCACAGAATTTACTGTTACCTGCTGATTTTTTGCATACAAGGCAATACGGTATAAGGCATCCTTATGAAAGGTTTCATATTGAATCCACGTCTTTTTATTTCTCCATGCCTGGACATGCAGCTGATAATACTCTTCTTCTGTAAAGTCTGTTCCTTCTTTATTCCAGTTTCGAAGTGTACTTGACAGCTTCATTTTCTCCATAAAGGATAGTCTACTTTCCTTAGGAAGTCTGCTTAACTGAAAACGGGTCAACGGCTTCGCCTTGACCGGCATATCTGCCAGTCCTCTCATAACATCATTCAGGAAAAAGCCATGAGAAGCCCCGTCTCCTGCCAATGCATGCGCAATGATCAGAAACTCCTGCTTATCCTCATTCATCAGATAATAAAATCGCAGCAGTTCACCATGGTCCAGGTCAAATGCAATAGACTCCTGTTCACCAACGATATCCTTCCAGTATACATTATGCAGGACTCTGACCATATCATTTGGATTATCGTCAAATTTCTGAGTCTCATAATAAGCATTGCCATCCTTCTCAATGACTACTCTGGAATTTAGTATCTCATTTCTGGCAACAGCATTCTTTACTGCTTCCTTTAATTTCTCAATAAAAATAATACCTTCTACCTCCACATGTGTCACCAGAATATCTCTTGGTGCAAATAAATGGAGTCTTTCTTTATCTATCCGTTCTTTCATGCCTTGCCCCCCATCAGACAGATAAACCCAAGTTATAAAGAAGCGCACCCCTCTAAAGGGATGCGCCATACAGCCTTTTACTTAGCAGATCTCTGCTCCTGCAGGCATAGGCTTCTCAGGTGACACAAGAGCAAGATTACCCTCTGCGTCCTCTGCGCACAGCAGCATACCCTCAGATAAAACACCAGCCAGCTTAGCAGGCTTTAAGTTCACCAGAACCATGACCTTCTTACCAACCATTTCTTCTGGTGTGTAATGTGCCTTAATACCAGATACGATCTGCTTTACCTGACTGCCGATCTTTACCTGGCTGCACAATAATTTCTTGGACTTTGGAACTGCCTCACAGGCAATGATTTCGCCTACCTGGAACTGCAGCTTGGCAAAATCATCATATGTGATCTCCGCCTTTGGTTCAATGTCTATGACATTCTCATCTTCTACTGCTTCCTGTGTCTGTCCGGCTGCGGCTGCCTGCTTCTGCTGCAGCTCTTCTACCTTAGCCATAACTTCCTTAGGATCCAGACGGGCAAAGAGAATCTCAGGAGTCTCTGTTACTTTATTTCCAGATGGATACAGACCGAAGGTCTTCACAGAATCGAAGTCTCTCACAGTTGTATTAAGCTGTGCTGCGATCTTCTGTGCTGTCTCCGGTAAATATGGCTCTAACAGACCAGCTCCGATGGAAATACTCTCTACCAGATTGTACAGTACAGTAGCCAGTCTGTCCTTCTTAGCTTCATCCTTTGCCAGTACCCATGGTTCTGTCTCATCAATATATTTATTGCAGCGTTTGAACAGTGCAAAGATCTCAGTCAGGGCATCTGCAACTCTCAGATCTTCCATCTTGGCTTCTACCTTATCATAAGTACCTGTTACAACTGCCTTGAGATCATCATCGACAGGTTCTGCTGCATGTCTGTCCTCTACTACACCACCAAAATACTTATTACTCATGGAAATGGTTCTGTTGACCAGATTACCAAGCGTATTTGCAAGATCGGAATTGAGACGCTCAATCATAAGCTCCCATGTGATAGAACCATCATTTTCATATGGCATCTCATGTAATACGAAGTAACGTACCGCATCTACACCAAAGAAATCTACCAGATCATCTGCATAAATGATGTTGCCCTTGGATTTACTCATCTTATCGTTGTTCTGTAACAGCCATGGGTGACCAAATACCTGCTTGGGCAGTTCTTCTCCCAGAGCCATCAGGAAGATAGGCCAGTAAATCGTATGGAAACGAATGATATCCTTACCAATCAGGTGCAGATCAGCAGGCCACAGCTTCTTATACTGCTCAGAACTGTTGCCGTCTGCATCATAACCAATACCTGTAATATAGTTGGTCAGCGCATCCAGCCATACATATACAACATGCTTATCATCAAAATCCACAGGAATTCCCCACTTAAAGGAGGTTCTGGATACACACAGATCCTGTAAGCCCGGAAGCAGGAAGTTATTCATCATTTCATTCTTACGGGATACCGGCTGTATGAATTCAGGATGCTTATTGATATGGTCAATCAATTTATCTGCGTATTTGCTCATTTTGAAGAAATATGCCTCTTCCTTGGCAGGCTTTACTTCACGTCCACAGTCAGGACACTTGCCGTCTACCAACTGAGACTCTGTCCAGAAGGATTCACAGGGAGTACAGTATAAGCCTTCATAAGCTCCCTTATAGATATCACCCTGGTTATAGAGCTTCTTAAAGATCTTCTGTACCTGCTTCTCATGATAATCATCTGTTGTACGGATAAACTTATCATAGGAAATGTTAAGCAGATCACACAGCCCACGAATGATTCCAGCAACATTATCTACGAATTCCTTAGGTGTTACCCCTGCTTCTGCTGCCTTTAACTCAATCTTCTGACCGTGTTCATCAGTACCAGTCTGGAAAAAGACATCATAGCCGTCCTTTCTCTTGAAACGTGCAATACTGTCTGCCAGTACGATTTCGTAATTGTTACCAATATGCGGTTTACCTGAAGTATAGGCAATCGCTGTTGTTAAATAATACTTACCTTTGTTTTCCATTATATTTCAATCCTTTCTTTTTAATACATTGTTATAATACATTATGATACATCATGACGCTTCTTACATTCTGTGAGCTGATACTTCTCTACAAAATTCTCAAAGAAAGCGATTTTGCATACCTTGCGTATTTCATGATCCAAACAGGCTGTTTTCTCATAGCCGGCATCATTTAAGTATTTCTCAAATACTTTCACATCCTCCACCTGTGGAATGGATAATGTTCCATCCGAATCATAAATAAGAAAGGTCATACCTGTGGTCTGCCAGATAGGTCCCACCAGAACTCTTCGTACTGATATCCCGATATTCAGGCTGCACATGACACGGGCTTCCCTTGCACCGAATTCATATCGGTTTCTGTTACAGTCATAAATCAGATAGTCTTCACTTCCACATTCATATTTTTGCAGCTCCAACTCCATGAAAAGCCCTCCTTCCTATAATTAAAACGGCTCCAATAACAACAAAACTCCCGTCCTTATATCATCTATAAGGACGAGAGTATATATCCCGTGTTACCACCTTAATTTACCTTAGCCTCACGGCAAAAGTCTCTGCGGGTACTGCATACCCTGTCGCTGTAACGGGCGAACCCTGTCGCAGTCTTATCAGTCATAACACTGACTCGGTGCGCTGCTCAGAAGCCATGTTCCATATATCTTCTTCGTGTCCATCTCAGCCAAAAGGACATTCTCTGTACAAATACAATATATCTACTCTCTTCATCATCGCTTTTCCATATAGGTTCAATGTAGCACAAAAAACAATATTTGTAAAGTAGCAAACTTTTTTGTTTAAATATAACTGTTTTTACAGTGCTGTTCTTTTTCTATGCCTGCTTTTTATGCCCATTGCTCTCTCACGATGCCCGCTAACAGTTTAACAGTACCATCAATACCAAACTTGCTGCTGTCTATCATCAGATCCTTATGGTCAAATACAGATTTCACCTCAGGACAATATTTTCTCTGGTAATTGGTTCTTGCTGCGTCCACTTCTTTGATCATCTTACGGGCAGTTGCCTCATCCATCATCAGATCATGTGTACAGTTATACAACCGGGCTTCAAATGGTGCATAGATATATACGTTCAGATGATTAGGCATATCCTGCAAAATGCTGTCTGCACAGCGCCCTACAATAATACAGGACTGCTTCTGTGCCATATCACGGATAATATTCTTCTGTACTGCATATATCTCATCCGATATACTGTAAATTCCCATTTTAAATGGATACTTTTTCTTCAGAAAGAAGGAACCTGCACTTTCTTCTGCATTACTTATGGCTTTTACTGATTCTCCCATTCTTCTTGCTGTCGCTTCTACAATATCTCTGTCATAGAATTCAATGCCCAGTTCTTCCGAAAGGTGCTGAGCAATGGTACGTCCCATACTGCCGAACT
This sequence comes from Agathobacter sp., assembly GCA_963596435.1. Lineage (GTDB taxonomy): Bacteria > Bacillota > Clostridia > Lachnospirales > Lachnospiraceae > COE1. The sequence continues at coordinate 7,738 of CAVBMG010000054.1, read as the reverse complement.
GTCTGGATATTGTAATTACATACTGTTCCATTCTCTATCCTCCTAGCATTCCATATTTACATTGTCAATTACACTGTCCGTAGCAGGTCTACCCACTTTTGCATTTCTCTTCTGAATAGAACGAACCACGCAGGACAACGTAAAATTAATTACAAAATAGATAAGTGCTGCACATCCAAATAATACAAATACGTCTGATACATTGATATTTCCCGTACCATTATACATATTCGCCGCACTTAATACCTTCTTTACCCTTGACATCAATTCAATCGTAGCTACATTAGCCAGATACGAAGAATCCTTGATTGTAGTAATTACCTGACTAAGCAGGGTAGGAATGACATTTTTATATGCCTGTGGAAGTATGATATAAATCATGATCTGCACTGTGCTGAATCCCTGCGCATGTCCTGCTTCAAACTGTCCTGCTGCTACAGAGTTCAATCCTCCACGGATGATTTCTGCTACAATGGAAGAAGTGAACAGAATCAGTGCCACAGCTGCCTTGAACAGCAGTTTTGTCTCTACGGATGTCAGCCCAAGCATCTTGCGGGCAAACACGGAAGGACATGGACAAAAGACAAGACATATGAAAATCCATAACAACAATGGTGTATTTCGAAATACTTCAATATAAACTGTCGCAATCCATTTAAAAATCTTTGTCTGAGGTGATGTGCAGTAATTTCTGATCAATGCCAGAACAGAACCCAGAACAATGCTGACCAGAACTGCTACTGCTGAAATAATCAACGTAAAAGCAGTTCCTTTCAGTATGTAGACCAGAATGGATGTATTTTTCAGGATGGAAAGGCTGGCTGTAAATGTATCCATATTAAGCAACCTCCTTTTGCACTGTCTGTATTCTCTGATCTCTCTTCTTCAGATTGTGCTCCCAGACTGTAGCTGCCTTGGACAATGGAAAACAGAAAATGAAAAATAAGATACCACTGACCAGATAAGCAGGTGCATAAGCACCACCTGTAGATTCTCCGGTAACAAAGCTGTATGTTAAGGAAATCAGATCTGTACCACCAATAATATACAAACAGGAAGTATTTTTAATCAGATTGACTACCTGATTGACCATAGGCGGCAGAATGATCTTAATACTCTGTGGCAGAATAATATAATACATACGTCCAATGTAATCAAAGCCCTGAGAATCTGCGGCTTCAAATTGTCCCTTGGGAATGGACTCGATTCCCGCACGTACTACTTCTGATACATAAGCACCGTGATAAATGCCCAATGAGATAATACCTGTTGGCAGTATTCCTATACTGTTTCCTGAAAAAGCCAGAGCATAGTAGAGGAAACATATCTGTAGAAGTACCGGTGTATTCTGAATTACTTCTACATAGATACGACTGATTGCTTTCAAAATTTTATTACCACTGGTAGACATCAGACCAAATATAATTCCTAATACAAAAGCAAGAATGACACCTACTATTGCTGTCTCTATCGTAGTCAGAAAGCCAAGACCAAAGGAACTGCGATAGGTCCATACCTTTAACCATGCTTCTTGTGAAAATAAACCAGCCATTTTGTTTCCTCCATACCCTGTTTCTATTTTTAGTCTAATCCATTCTCTGTGATCAGACCGTCAATTGTACCATCTGACAGCCACTGCTGTACCAGATCTTCACAAATTGTTGAAAGTCCAGAGCCTTTTGTTGTTGCAATACCATACTCCTGTGGAGCAAATTCCTCTTCGATATAAGAACGGGAATCTGTATTGTAAATTGCCAGAATGGACTTATCTACACAGAAAGCATCTACTTCTCCTGCACTTAACGCGGTGGAGATTGTAGGATAATCTTCATACTGTGCAAAAGATACACCCTCTGTCCAGGTTGCAGGATCAAAAGTATCTGCATCAAATCCATCACCTGTAATTACCCCGTTATCAATCATTGCCTGTACCAGTGATTTGGCTGATGTAGAACCGGAAGATACACCTACCTTCTTATCTACCAGATCACTAAGTGATTTGATACCACTTGCATTCTCAACAAGTACAGATACATGGTCTGTAAAATATGGTGTTGTGAAATCCCAGCTCTTCTTTCTCTCATCTGTAATTGTAAAAGTAGCCAGTACACAGTCGATATCGCCAGAATCCAAAAGTTCTGTTCTGGTTGCTGCGGTAACTGCTGTAAACTCTACATCAACCCCCAGATATTCTGCAAGCTTCTCTGCCAGTGAGATTTCAAGTCCTGAATACTCACCTGTCAGAGTATCCTGATATCCAAAACCAATAACGGCATTCTTAACACCTACATTTAACACACCTCTGTCAATAATTGCCTGTACATCAGCCGGATACTCTGTTGTAGCTGTATCTGCTGCTTCTGTAGTGGCTGCTGCTGTTGTCTCCGGTGTGGCTTCTGTTGTTGCTGCTGGTGCTGCAGTCTCTGTAGATGAGCTTCCACAACCTGCAAGCATTGTCATTGACATTACTGCTGCTGTTCCAAGTGCTAACCATTTGTTCCATTTCTTCATAACTTTGTCCTCCTCATTTCTCTGCTTTATTTACTTTATATCAACTGCTTCGGGTCTTTCCTTTGCAGTAGCTAACGAATAATCTTACCCAGGAATTGTTTCACACGTTCATTGCTTGGATTCGTGAAGAAGTGTTCCGGTGTACCCTCTTCAATGATCTGACCATCTGCCATAAATACCACTCTGTCTGCTACCTGTCTTGCAAAACCCATCTCATGGGTAACAACAACCATTGTGATATTCTCCTTTGCCAGCTTGATCATAACATCCAGTACCTCCTGAATTGTCTCTGGATCAAGTGCTGAAGTAGGTTCATCAAATAATATGATTTTGGTCTGTGCACATAACGCTCTGGCAATGGCAATTCTTTGCTGCTGTCCACCGGATAACGTCGTTGGATATACATTTGCCTTATCGCGAAGCCCCACGACATCCAGATAATGATATGCCAACTCTTCTGCTTCTTTCTTACTCTTATGGTGAAGCTTGGTAGGCGCCAGTGTCAGATTTTTTAATACTGTCATATGCGGATATAGATTAAACTGCTGAAATACCATGGAAGTTGTTTCTCTGACAAGTTTTGTCTTATTTTTGGCAGTCAGCTCCTTACCATCTATGTATACATGACCACTGGTAGGCTCCTCCAGGAAATTCATACAACGGACCGTTGTCGATTTACCTGAACCGGAGGGTCCGATAATGACCAGCTTCTCTCCTTCTGCAACTTCGAGATTCACATCCTTGAGTACATGTAGTTCTCCAAAATATTTATTGATATGCTCCAGCTTGATCATTTTAATCTCTCCTTCATGCGTCTTTAAACACAAAAAGGCGCTTGGAATTTATCCAAGCGCCTTTGCTTAGTGCATATATTAAACTAACTATTCTGATAAGTCAAGTATTTTTTTATTATTATGCTTCATTTTGTACACTTATGCGCATATTTATTCAAAATGTAAATCGTCACTGTCTATTTTAATAGAATTTACCTGATTTACACCTTCTGCTTCTTCCGAATCCCCTGAAATGACTACAAGCTTGGTATGAAGGCTTTTTCCTTTGGTATCTGCATTCTCTATGGTACTGTTTGCAAGCTCCGGATATTCATAAAATATCAGCATCAGCTTGGCGATCTTAATTGTCAGCTCAGAACCTATGGCAATCACCATGTCCGGCTTTTTCTCGCTCATGAACTGAATACCGCCTATCAGCTGAATCTGGGATAATTTATCCCCGCCTATGTCATATTCTCCCATGATGACACCCATGGAATCCATATACATTCTGATCTGAGATACAATATTACTTACTCCCTGGCTCATCTGGCTATCCCTGATCAGTACGACATTTTTACAGCTGATATGTTCCAGGTAATCCCATGCCTTCCCTCCGCAGGAAAAGGCAGATTTAATTGCGATTGATTTTGTCATAAATGATGTTCCCTCCTTACATTCCTCTCTTACTCCTGGCTCTCTTATCCTTAGACTAAAAAAGCGCTTGTAAACAGTAGAAAACTACTGTTACAAACGCCATTGTTATATTGCATTACTATTTAATTTAATTTTACTATACTCTTTGTTTTAACAATTGTCAAACACTATATACAATTAGTAAACCGACTTTTATGCATCTTTACAGAAACCATATCTTTGCATTTGTAGATGAGACCGCAACTGCACCCGCATCCAGCGCATTACATACATCCTCTTTATCAGAGATAAGCCCGCCTGCAATAAGCGGTGTTCTGTTTTCACTGGCAATCTTGCGTATGATCTTTGGCATGACTCCCGGAAGCACTTCAATACAATCTGGTCTGGCTTCTCTGGTCTGCTTTGACAGATTGGAAAGTGCCATGGAATCAATGATAAAAAAGCGAAGTACCGTAGCAAGTCCAAGTTCTCTGGCGTGTTTTGCCAGCATGGGTTTGGTCGTAATAATGCCATCTGCTTTGGTTCTTTCTTTGATATAATCAACACTGACCTCTTTGCTTCCAAGCCCTGCAATCAGATCCATATGCACCATTGCCAGCTTTCCCTCTGCTTTGATCCGTTCTACAATCTCTGCAATATTACAGATATCGCCAAATAATACAAAAATGACACCAGCGTCACTTTTCAGGCACTGTTCCAGGCTTTCTGCATCTTTTATGGCAGGAATAATCGGTGTATTCTCTATTGCTTCTCTAAATCTGATCTGATAATTCTCCATATTCATCCTCTGTCATTACAAGCACATATTCCAAACCATACATTCCTACATATGTCCTGCAATCCAGTCTGCTACATCTGCGTATACGTTCTCTTTATCCAGCTCATTTAAGATTTCATGTCTGTCATTTGGATAGAGCTTGATTGAGATATCTTTTATACCACTGTCCTTATACTGCTGATAGATATGCTTTACGTCTTCTCCATAATTGCCCACAGGGTCATCTTCTCCGGCAATCATATATACCGGTAGATTTTTAGGAATCTTATTATAATTTTCCTGCTTCTGGATATACGTAAGCACTTCAAATAAAGTCTTATATCCATTAATGGTAAAGCCAAAAGTACAGAACTTATGACTATTATACCAGTCTACAATAGACTGATCCTTTGTCAGCCAGTCATTCTCTGTACGCTTTTCAAACCTGTCATTATATCCTTTAAAAGAAGTCTTTCTGATGAACTCAGAACGATATCTCTGACCCTTAAATGCGCCCAGAATTCCTGCTATCATCTTACCTGCAAGCAAGGTAGCACTGGTCTGTTCCCCGGTTCCGCACAATATTGCACCTGTCAGCTCGTCCCCATAGGTCATAATATAGCGTCTTGCCATAAAGGAGCCCATACTGTGTCCTAACAAAAAGTAAGGAATTCCCGGATATTCCTTCTTGGCGTACTCTGTAACTGTGTGCAGATCTTTTACTACAGTCTCACTCATATGCTCCGGGCAAAAATATCCCAGATCTTCATCACTTCCGGCAGTATGTCCATGTCCCAAATGATCATTTCCGATTACCACAATACCCTGTTCATTCAGATATTGTGCCAGTCCCTCATATCTTTCTATAAATTCCACCATTCCATGTGAAAGCTGTAATACCGCCTTAGGCGCGCCATCCGGCTGCCACACAACTACATGAAGTTTGTGTACTCCATCGTTAGAAGGTAATTCCATATTTTTTACCATGTTTTATAACCATCCTTTTCCTTTTTATCCCCAGACTCATAAGTTCATTCTACACGCCAGGTCTTACAAGCGCAATCCCAAGCTTACAAACCTTTCTCTTTCAGTAACAAACAAGGCTTCCCGCCACTTGGCAGAAAGCCCTGTTCTATCATTTTGTATTTATATTTTATTTATTTACGAATTCCTTAACCTGCTCGTATACGCCCTGTGCATCCAGCTTGTATTTCTGGATCAGAGCTGCTGCGGAACCGGATTCACCGAAGCAATCCTGCATACCGATCTTATATACCGGTGTTGGATAGGATTTGCACAATGCATCACATACTGCGCTGCCTAATCCACCAATTACAGAATGCTCTTCAGCAGTTACAACTTTACCTGTCTTCTTTGCACTCTTGATAATGATATCTTCATCCAGAGGCTTAATCGTACAGATATTGATAACTTCTGCGCTGATGCCTTCTGCTGCCAGCTTCTCTGCTGCACCCAGTGCAGAGTCTACACAGATACCTGTTGCTACGATTGTAACATCTGTACCTTCTCTGACTACAGTTCCCTTGCCGATCTCAAACTTGTAATCAGGTCTGTCATTGATAACAGGGACTGCTGCACGTCCAAAACGGATATATACAGGTCCATCATATTCTACAGCGGCACGAACTGCTGCCTTGGCTTCTACATCATCTGCCGGGCACATAACTACCATGCCTGGAATGGTTCTCATTAATGCGATATCTTCATTACACTGATGTGTAGCACCGTCTTCACCTACAGTAATACCTGCATGTGTAGCACCGATCTTTACATTCAGATGAGGATATCCGATAGAGTTACGAACCTGCTCAAAAGCACGTCCTGCTGCAAACATGGCAAAGGAGCTCATGAAAGGAATCTTGCCTGTTAAGGAAAGTCCTGCTGCTACGCCAGCCATATTACTCTCTGCAATACCACAGTCAATATGTCTTTCAGGGAATACCTTCTTGAACATACCAGTCTTAGTTGCTGCTGCAAGGTCAGCATCCAGAACTACGAGGTTTGGATTTTCCTTACCGATCTCTATTAAAGCATTACCATAACTCTCACGAGTAGCGATCTTCTTTACTTCTGACATAATGCTTCACCTACTTTCTCTAAATCTGCCATTGCAATTGCGAACTCTTCATCATTAGGAGCCTTACCATGCCAGTCTGCATTACCTTCCATGAAGGATACGCCCTTGCCCTTTAAGGAATGTGCAATAATTGCTGTAGGCATGCCCTTAGTCTCTCTTGCTTCCTTGAAAGCTGCTCTGATCTGATCAAAATCATGTGCATCTGCCAGATTGATTACATGGAAATTGAATGCTTCGAACTTCTTATCAATAGGATAAGGAGAACATACATCCTCAATCTTACCATCAATCTGAAGACCATTGTTATCTACGATAACGCAGAGATTGTCAAGCTTTCTGTGACCGGCAAACATTGCTGCTTCCCATACCTGACCTTCTTCAATCTCACCATCACCAAGCAGTGTATATACACGGAAAGAATCACCGCTCATTTTAGCTCCCAGTGCCATACCACATGCTACTGAAATGCCCTGTCCAAGTGAACCGGAAGACATATCAACGCCCGGAACGGACTGCATGCAGGGATGTCCCTGTAAGTAAGAGCCTAACTTTCTCAAAGTAACAAGATCTTCTACCGGGAAATAACCGCAGTTAGCTAATGTTGCATATAAACCCGGTGCTGTATGTCCCTTGGATAATACGAAGCGGTCTCTGTCAGCCTTCTTCGGATTCTTTGGATCAATGTTCATTTCCTCAAAGTAAAGATAGGTAAAGATATCTGCTGCGGATAAGGAACCGCCCGGATGACCAGCTTTTGCTGCATGAACACCGGTAATGATACCCTTACGAACTTCATTTGCCATTTTCTGAAGCTCTAAATTTGTCATGTTCTTTCCTCCATCATAACCTTTGTGTGCAACTATATTTACCATCATAGCTGCGTTTTACTTAATTAATGGTAACACATATCCATATAATCGTAAATGTAAATTTTTTGTAACT
>CAVBMG010000053.1:0-22731 GCA_963596435.1 Agathobacter sp. | reverse complement strand
GCCCAGCTGGTACATACACGGACTGCACTGTGCTGTACATCTGTTTTGCACCAGAAGCTGAAAGCGTATTTCTCGCTGAAAGCAGCCAGCTCTTCATTAGTCAGAATCGGATACTGCTGGTTCGTTACAGAATCATACAGAAGGGATACGTGATGGCTTTCAAAGGCATGACGGATATCCATAGCCAGTTTATCCGCATGAAGTGCGATCTTCTCATAGAGATCATCTGTGAAAAGTACTTCATATTGAATGCCAAGCAGTCTGCCTTTTGCCAGCATGGCTCCATGTTGTTTGATGAAATAGCGGAAGTCTTTCTTCATGGCGGGATTTGTGATAACGACTGCCTCACCGAACATGGCGCCTACCTTTGTGCCACCGATGTAAAAGACATCAGCAAGTGTAGCAAGGTCGGGAAGCATAACATCATTTCCCTCAGCCATCAGACCATATCCGCAGCGTGCACCGTCAACGAACAGATACAAACCTGCCCTGCGGCATACGTCGCTGATCTCCTGAAGCTCTTTTCTGGAATATAAGGTACCGTTCTCTGTGGGCTGGGAGATATATACCATACCCGGCTGTACCATATGCTCGAAACTGCCATCGTGAATGTGAGTCTCCCATGCTTCACTGATCTGGGCAGCTGTGATCTTACCATCTTCGGAGGGGAGAGGAAGCACCTTGTGTCCATAGCTTTCGATAGCGCCTGTTTCATGCACATTAATATGCCCGGTTGTTGCGGAGAGAACACCCTGATAAGGTCTTAATCCTGCGGCAATGATAGTGGCATTGGTCTGTGTACCGCCTACCAGAAAATGTACATCAACATCTTCTCTATGGCATGCCTTTTTAATCAGTTCTCTTGCGTGTTCACAGTGTGTATCTACACCATAACCGGGAGTCTGCTCTTCGTTGGTCTTAATCAGTGCATCCAGAATTGCGGGATGCATGCCTTCTGCATAATCACATTCAAATCGTATCATCGTATTTTTCCTTCTTCTTGTAAGTTACTGTGTTTTTTATACGTTTTCTTTTATAATGCCTTTCAGCACTTCTGCGGATTTCTTCAATTCGCGCAGTTCGGATTCGCTCAGCTCGATAGGAACTACAGTCTCGATACCATTGGCATCTACAACTGCGGGAATACTCAGTACTACATCGTCTAGTCCATACTGACCGGTCATCAGACTGGATACCGGAAGAATAGACTGTTCATTACGAACGATTGCAGCACAGATTCTTACGACTGCCATAGCGATACCGTAGTAAGTAGCATGTTTTCTTGCGATGATCTCGTAGGCACTGTTCTTGACACTCTCAAATATCTTCTTCATGGATTCCTCATGATTGAAATGTCCACGTAATTCGCAGAAGTCATTGATGGGCAGCCCACCGACTCTTGCATTACTCCAGGCAGCAAGTTCGCTGTCTCCGTGTTCGCCGATGATAAAAGCATGGACGCTTCGGCTGTCTACACCCAGATGCTCGCCCAGTTCATATTTGAAACGCCCGGTATCCAGAACAGTACCGGAACCGATCACACGGTTGGCAGGATAACCTGATTCTTTCAGGGCGATATAAGTCAGAATATCTACAGGATTGGACACGATAAGCAGGATGCCGCCAAAATCACGTTTCTTGATCTCACCAATGATGGATTTCATGATTCCTGCGTTTTTCCTGATCAGATCCAGTCTGGTCTCATCCGGTTTCTGATTGGCACCGGCGGTAATGACGATGATGGCTGCATCAGAGATATCATCATAACTTCCGGCATATATTTTCATAGGACTGGCAAAAGACATACCATGGCTGATATCCATAGCCTCGCCTTCTGCACGGTTCTGATCTGCATCAATAAGAACCATTTCCGAGAATAATCCGCTTTGCATTAATGCAAAAGCAGAGGAGGAGCCTACAAAGCCGCAACCGATCATTACTACTTTTCTACTGTTTATTATCATAACTCAAACTCCTTTCTTATGGAACCTGTTTTATTGGATAATTGCAACTATCTTGTTTACATGTTCAGTATATGATAAATAAAAATAATAGTCTAGTTATTTTTTTAACAATCCTGTTCTTTTTTTAGCACAGGAAAAAGACTTGACTTATACAATTAGATTGTGTAAAATCTAATTTGAGACGACTTAATCAAAGCCGCCACAAATTAGAATAAAGAATGATGAAGTGCGCACACTATAATGAAATGAAAGGTATGGTGACTAATATGGTACACAAAATTGAACAGAATAATATGCAGGATGCTCTGAAGGCTAAGGTAGCAGTAGTGGATTTCTCCGCAACCTGGTGTGGACCCTGTAAGATGCTGGCTCCCATCATGGAAGAGCTTTCTGAGGAAATGGAAGGACAGGTAGAATTCTACAATGCAGATACAGATGAGAATATGGATCTCGCGTTAGAGAATAAAGTAACAAGTATCCCTGCACTTTTCCTGTTACGTGATGGACAGATCGTAGACAGAATGATTGGATTCCAGTCCAAGCAGGCACTTAAAAACTGGATCGGAGGCACTCAGTAATGGAATCAGAGTATGATGCTCTGAAACTGAGCAATCAGCTGTGTTTTCCTCTATATGCATGTGCCAAGGAAATAGTCAGGCGCTATAAGCCTTATCTGGATGAGATAGATCTGACTTATACACAATATATAGCCATGATGGTGCTGTGGGAACATAAGCATATTAATGTAAAAGACATGGGAAATTACCTGTATCTGGATTCAGGTACTCTGACGCCGGTTTTAAAGAAGCTGGAGCAGAAGGGGTATCTGACCAGGCAACGGGATAAGGATGATGAAAGGGTTCTGAATGTAACCATTACGCAACAGGGTGAAGCATTAAAAGAACAGGCGGTACAGATACCGCATAAAATGCAGGGCTGTGTTGCAATGGACCCGGAAGATGCGAAAACTTTATACAGGATATTGCACAAAATATTAGAAGCTGCTGTTTAACAAAAAACGGCAGCTTCTTTTTATGTAAACTTATCCACAATAAAAAGGCACGATCATGAAAAAATAGTGAAAATCGCTTGTTATTTCATATAAATTCATGTAGAATGGTATAAAAGTGGTGAAAAGTGGATGGAAGTGGAACAAAGTGGGAGATAGATATCCACATTTTACTGCAAAACAGAAGAAAAGAAGATTCTGTTTGTGTTGAAGGCGGTGATTGCTATGTTCATGGGTGAATACAATCATACGATAGATACGAAAGGCAGGCTTATCATTCCTTCCAAATTCAGAGAAGCACTTGGCGATGGATTTGTGGTAACGAAGGGATTGGACGGCTGCCTGTTTGTGTATGATAACGCCGAGTGGACAGCCTTTGAGGAGAAGCTCAAAGCATTGCCTATGACGAACAAGGAATCCCGTAAATTTGTACGTTTCTTTCTGGCAGGAGCAGCAGAAGTGGAAGTGGACAAGCAGGGACGAATCCTGATACCCGCTGTACTCAGAGAATTTGCCGGATTGGATAAGGATGTAGTGCTGGTGGGCGTAGCCAGCAGAATTGAAATCTGGAGCAAAGAAAAGTGGGAAGATGCTTCTGAATATGATGATATGGAAGATATTGCAGAGCATATGTCAGAACTGGGACTTACATTATAAAAGGGGGAGCGTACACAATGGAATTCAAACATAAGTCAGTTCTACTGGATGAAACAATAGAAGCACTGAATATAAAGCCGGATGGAATATATCTGGACGGTACATTAGGTGGCGGCGGACATTCTTATGAGATATGCCGTAGACTGGGTGATGGAGGCAGACTCATCGGTATCGATCAGGATGAGGCAGCGATAGAGGCAGCAGGTAAGAGACTTGCGGAGTTTGGAGATAAGGTTACGATTATCCGTAATAATTACCGCAATGCCAGAGAAGCACTGGCACAGATAGGTGTAGACAAGGTAGACGGTATTGTACTTGACCTTGGTGTATCTTCTTATCAGCTGGATACAGTAGAGAGAGGCTTCACCTATAAATATGATACACCATTGGACATGCGTATGGATCAGCGTCAGAAGCTGACTGCAAGAGACATCGTAAATACCTATTCAGAGCAGGAGCTGTATCATATTATCAGGGATTATGGAGAAGATCAGTTTGCCAAGAATATAGCCAAGCATATTGTACAGGCGAGAGCGGACAAGCCCATTGAGACTACCTATGAACTCAATGACATCATTAAGGCAGCGATTCCTGCCAAGATGAGAGCAACAGGCGGACATCCGTCCAAACGTACTTTCCAGGCGATTCGTATTGAATGTAATCATGAGCTTGATGTATTGAAAGATTCTCTGGATGACATGATAGATATGTTAAATCACCAGGGAAGATTGTGCATCATCACATTTCATTCACTGGAAGACAGAATTGTTAAGAATGTATACAGACAGAAAGAGAATCCATGTACCTGTCCACCGGAATTCCCGGTGTGCGTATGTGGTAAGACACCTTATGGTAAAGCAACACCCAGAAAACCGATTCTGCCAAGTGCAGAAGAGATGGAAGAGAATTCCAGATCAAAGAGTGCCAAACTCAGGATATTTGAGCACATTTAAGCCAATATATAGAAAGGCATGGTAATTGATAATATGAGGAGTGCAGGTTCGTCACATGCATCACGTACGAACAGACAAAGATATCAGAGCACAACAAGACAAGTTTATATAGATGGAAATACAGCAAGGAAGCTTCAGCCGCTTCCACAGCAAAGAATAAGAACAACACATCAGGGAACACGGCATAACCAAAAAAGGAGAATGAAAGTTTCTCCGATGAATCTGGGCTATATTTCATTTATGATAGCTTCTGTTCTGGTAGTCTGTGTCGTACTGATGGGCTATATTAATTTACAATCAGACATTACAAACAGAGTTACACACATTTCCAAGATGGAAAGTGAACTCAATAATCTGAAGCTTGCAAATGATGAGACATATACGAAGATCATGAGCAATGTGGATTTGGATGAGATAAAGAGAATCGCAATTGGTGAGTTAGGCATGAAATATGCCAAAGAGGGGCAGGTTATCACTTATTCAGGAGAAGGCAGCGATTACGTTAGACAATACGGTGACATTCCAGAGTAAAGACAGGTGGTAGCATGGCGAATAAGAATAGAAGACGCTATAAAAAGGGGAAGACATTTAAGAAAATACTTAGAGAAAAGCTGGGAGTCATGATTATTATCATACTGCTGGCTTTTGGTGGTTTATGCGTAAGACTGGTATATATTACCAGAGATAACCAGGAGAGTTATCAGAAGAAGATCCTTACCCAGCAGAGGTATGATTCAACGACATTGCCTTTTAAACGTGGAACCATTACGGACAGGAATGGAACAATCCTTGCAGTCAGCGAGAAAGTATATAATGTAGTGCTTGACTGTAAAGTCATGCTGGATGATGAGAGGAGCAAAGAACCAACACTGAGCGCTTTGGCAGAATGTTTTGGGCTGAGTCGTTCAGATCTGGATGCCTATGTGGAGAATAATCCCAATTCCCAGTATTATGTATTGAAGAAAAGACTGACCTATGATGAGATCAGTCCTTTCCTGGATAAAGAAAAGGAAGTAGCAGCAGAGGCTGCTGAATTTAATAAGACAGCAGATAGTGATAATCAGAAGGGTGTCATCAATGGAGTATGGTTTGAAGAAGAGTACACAAGAAGATATCCCAACAACTCACTGGCATGTGATGTGATAGGATTTACCGGAACGGATAATAATGGTACTTACGGTCTGGAAGAATATTATAATGATGAATTGAATGGTACGAATGGGCGTGAGTATGGTTATCTCAATGATGATGCTACACTGGAGAGAACTACGATAGCAGCAGTAGACGGTCATTCACTTGTATCTACGATTGATGCGAATATTCAGGCGATTGCGGAGAAATATATTCTGCAATTCAATGAAGAATACAGAGACGCAGCCAGAGAGGGAGCAGGTTCCTACAATACAGGCTGTATCATCATGAATCCCAACAATGGTGAGATTCTTGCCATGGCAAGTTATCCCAGCTTTGATCTGAACAATCCAAAGGATCTGTCAGCGTACTATACGGAAGAACAGATTAAGGAGATGCAGGACAATAACACATATTATGATACTTTGAATCAGCTGTGGCGTAATTTCTGTATTTCAGATACTTATGAGCCAGGTTCCACCGCAAAGGCGATTACGATTGCAACAGGTCTGGAGACAGGAAAAATCACAGGAAATGAGACATATTTGTGTACAGGAGGCTTACAGGTTGCAAACCATTACATCAGATGCAATGTGCATAGCGGACATGGAACTCTGGATGTCAGTGGTGCGCTGGAGCAGTCCTGTAACGTGGCACTCATGCAAATGGGAGAAACCATTGGCGTGAAGACTATGATTAAATATGAGAATATCTTCAATCTGGGATTGAAGACGAATATTGACCTTGCCGGTGAAGCAAGAACAGCCTCTCTTGTGTATACAGAGAGTACTATGGGAGAAGCAGAGCTTGCGACATCATCATTTGGACAGGGCTTTAATGTAACAATGATTGAAATGGCAGCAGCTTTTTCTTCTATTGTAAATGGCGGATATTACTATGAACCTCATGTGGTAAGCAAGATCACCAATTCTACAGGAGACACTGTGAGAAATATCGAGCCACGAGTACTTAAACAGACTATTTCAGAGACAACATCTGCACAGATGCGCCAGTATCTGTATGCAGCAGTCGCAGAAGGAACCGGTAAATCCGCCAGACCGGCTGGATACGCTATTGGTGGTAAGACCGGTACAGCAGAGAAGGTACCCCGTGATCATAAGCATTATGTAGTATCCTTTATCGGATGTGCACCGGCTGATGATCCTCAGATTGTAATATATGTGGTAGTAGATGAACCGAATGCAGAAGGTCAGGGTCAGGCGCATGCTACATTTGCGACAGGAATCGTCAAGAATATTCTGTCAGAAGTTCTTCCTTATATGCATATAGGCATGACAGAAGAAATGACAATTGCAGAACAGGCAGAAGTAGATGCCATGCTGGCTAATTCGATTCAGACTCCATCCACTACAACAGAGGATGGTGCTGCATCGGGAGATGACACCGCAACAGGAGACAATGCTACAGCAGGAGACGATACTGCACAGAGTCAGGATGGACAGGACAATGCAGGTTCTTCTACTTATGTAGTAGATCCTGACACTGGTGAATTGATTGATCCTGCAACCGGACAACCGGCAGAGATGGATTACGGCATAGAAGGGGACGACACTTCACAGGATACACAAAATCCTGACACAACTGTCACAAATCAGTGACAATATTTACTGCACATAACCCCATAGGAGAGATAATAAAATTATAGTAATCACTTTTATGGGGTTTTTACATGGCTAGAAATAAAACCGTACAGAAGAAAAAGACATTTATATTATGTATTCTGACGATTCTGACGCTATGTCTGCTGATGGTGAGACTTGGATTCCTTATGTTGTTCTGTTCCGCACATTATACGAAGCTGGCAGATATGCTCCATGAGAGAGAAAGAGATATCAAGGCAGCCAGAGGCAGAATCATTGACAGCACTGGAAGTATTCTTGCAGATAACAGAACTGTATGTACCATATCCGTGATACACAGTCAGATAGAGGATGCAGAAACAGTCATTGAAGTATTGAGCCGGGAATTAGGACTTTCGCAGGAATATGTCAGGAAGCGGGTAGAGAAATATTCAGCCAGAGAGAAGATAAAGAGCAATGTTGATAAGGAGATAGGGGATAAGATCAGAAATCTTGACATGGCAGGTGTTAAGGTGGATGAAGATTACAAAAGATATTACCCTTACGGAGAACTGGCATCCAAGGTACTGGGTTTTACAGGAGCAGATAATCAGGGCATAGTCGGACTTGAAGTAAAATATGAGAAATATCTGACGGGACAGAATGGGCAGATTCTGACGCTCACCGATGCAAAAGGCATTGAACTGGATGGCATGGGAGAGAAACGTAAGGAACCCATAGCAGGCAGCGACCTGTATGTGAGCCTGGATGTCAATATCCAGAAATATGCCACACAGCTTGCCAGACAGGCATATGAGACGAAACAGGCGCAAGGAGTGTCGATCATTGTCATGAATGTGCGCAATGGAGAGATTCTGGCAATGACAGATGTACCGGAGTTTGATTTGAATGAACCCTATACATTGATTCCTGAAATGACCGCACAGACAGGAGATGAGCCATTGTCTTCGGAACAGAAGCAGGAGCTTCTGAATGCGATGTGGAGAAACGGATGCATCAATGATACCTATGAACCTGGCTCTACCTTTAAGATTATTACAGCGGCAGCAGGATTAGAAGCCGGAGTGGTAACTTTGGAAGACAGGTTCAGCTGTTCAGGAGCTATTATTGTAGATGACAGAAGAATCCGCTGTCACAAGGCGGGAGGTCATGGAGCAGAGTCTTTTACAGATGCGGTGAAGAACTCCTGCAATCCGGTGTTCATTACAGTGGGATTGCGGCTGGGACCGCAGCGCTATTATGATTATTTTACGAAATTCTGCATGAAGCAAAAGACAGGAATAGATCTGCCGGGGGAAGCGGCTACCATTATGCACCAGCTGGATAAGATAGGAGAAGTCGAACTTGCTACGATATCTTTTGGACAGTCGTTTCAGATTACGCCGGTGCGGCTTATGGCTACAGTAGCGGGCATTATCAATGGCGGAGATGTAGTAACACCGCATTTTGGTGTGAAAGCTGTGAACGAAGCCAATGGAACGATAGAAGAATTCCAGTATCCGGTCACTTCAGGGATTGTATCACAGGAAACCACTGAGAAAATGAGGTATGTATTGGAACAGGTGGTAGAGAGTGGAGGAGGGAAGAACGGATATGTGGAAGGTTATCGTGTGGGTGGCAAGACTGCTACCAGCCAGACGCTGCCCAGAGGCACAGGACGGTATATAGCGTCTTTTCTTGGATTTGCACCGGCAGATGATCCACAGGTCATGGCAATTGCAATCATCAATACGCCACAGGGTACTTACTATGGAGGACAGATTGCAGCACCTGTGATACGTCAACTTTTTGAAAATATTCTTCCGTATTTAAAGGAAAAGGGTTATACTGAATCCTGTAATGACAGACAATGAAATGAGGAGGCACATTATGATAGATTTAACAGGTAAAAGCGTCCTGGTAGTAGGCGCAGGCATCAGTGGAATTGGTTCGACAACACTTCTGGAGGAGAAGGGGGCACTTCCAATCCTGTACGATGACAATGAGAAATTAACACAGGAAACTGTACGTGAGAAATTACCGGAGGGAAGTCACGCAGAGATTGTACTTGGAGAGTTCCCAAAGGAGCTTGCACAGCGTATTTCACTGGCTGTATTAAGTCCCGGAGTACCTACAGATCTGGATTATGTTATGTATCTTAAAGAGCAGAAGATTCCTGTATGGGGCGAGATAGAGCTGGCATACAATTATGGAAAAGGCAGAGTTATTGCCATTACCGGAACCAATGGTAAGACAACAACTACTTCTCTGGTGGGACAGATTATGCAGGAATACCATGAGAATATCTATATAGTAGGTAATATTGGTAATCCATATACACAGGCAGCACCATTGATGGATGAGGATACCGTATCTGTAGCAGAGATATCAAGCTTCCAGCTGGAAACGATTGAAGATTTCCATCCGCAGGTATCTGCAATCCTGAATATCACCCCGGATCATCTGAACAGACATCATACCATGGAGAATTATATTGCAGCCAAAGAAGCAATTACAATGAACCAGACGAAGGATGATTACTGTATTCTGAATTATGAGAATGCATATACCAGAGAATTTGGCGAGAAGAGATGTCCGGCGACTGTTGTATTCTTCTCATCAGCAAGAAGACTGGATAATGGACTTTTCTATGAAGGAGAAGACATCTATCTTGCAAGAAACGGTGAAGCACAGAGATTATTAAATGTGAAGACGGATATGAATCTTGTTGGTGTCTGCAATATTGAGAATGTTATGGCGGCGATTGGAATTGCAACCAGTGCAGGCGTACCTATGGAGAATATTTTAAGTACTATTAAACGATTCAAGGCTGTAGAACATAGAATTGAATATGTAGCAACCAAGAACGGTGTTGTATATTATAACGATTCCAAGGGTACGAATCCTGATGCAGCGATCCAGGGTATCAAGGCAATGGATCGTCCTACCGTACTGATCGGTGGAGGATATGATAAAGGCAGCGAGTATGATGAGTGGATCGAGAGCTTTGATGGTAAAGTAAAGAAGCTCGTGTTGCTTGGACAGACCAGAGAGAAAATTGCAGAATGTGCAAGAAAACATAATTTCCAGGATATCTGTTTTGCAGATACATTTGAAGAAGCAATGGATATCTGTGTAAAAGAGGCAAAACCGGGGGATGCAGTATTATTATCTCCTGCGTGTGCAAGCTGGGGAATGTTCCCTAACTACGAAGTGCGTGGCAAAATGTTCAAGGAATATGTAAATAAACTTGGGGAGTGATAGGGTGGCTCAATCAAAGAAAAAGAAGAGAAAAGAAGGGCACAGCCTGGACTATGTACTGCTGACCGTAGTATTGTTCCTTGTAGGTTTTGGATTGCTGATGATTTATTCAACCAGTTCCTACGAGGCAAGTGTGGATTATGGAGATGCAGCTTATTATCTGAAGAAGCAGCTCTTTTCCACGATTCTGGGATTTATTGTGCTGGCTTTTATCTCCAGAGTTCCATATCAGGTCTGGAAGAGATTTGATATGGTCGCCCTGGTTGGTTCCATTGTTTTGATTCTTCTGGTATTGACGCCTCTTGGTCTGACCAGAAACGGTGCTACGAGATGGCTGGATTTAAAGATTGGTCTGACTCTGCAGCCTGCGGAGGTTGCCAAATTAGGTATCATTATCTACCTGGCGAGTATTATCACGAAGCTGGGCAGGAGTCTGAGAACCTTTAAGGGATTTATGATTTTTATTATCCCGCCTACTTTTGTTGCCGGTTTGATTTATGTGATCACGGATAACCTGAGTTCAGCGATTATCATTATGGGAATTGCGGTTGCCATGCTTTTTGTGGCGATACCTGATTATAAGTACTTTATTATCGCGGCTGTAGCTGTTGTTGCATTGGCAGGAGCAGTTGTGGTCTTTGCATCAGGTAATGATGTAACTGCGTTCCGACTGGTGCGTATCAAGGCATGGCTTGACCCTGAATCCTACAGTACAGACAGAGCCTTCCAGACCTTGCAGGCATTGTATGCCATTGGCTCCGGCGGTATCTGGGGTAAGGGGCTTGGACAGAGTATGCAGAAGAGAGGCTTCCTGCCAGAATCCCAGAATGATATGATTTTCTCTATTATCTGTGAGGAACTGGGGCTTTTTGGAGCGTTGGCAGTAATCCTGTTGTTCGTGGTACTGATCTGGTGCTGTATGGTCATTGCCAATAATACTATGGATCAGTTCGGTTCCCTGCTGGCGGTAGGCGTTATGGCACATTATGCAATTCAGGTGATTCTGAATATTGCCGTTGTAACCAATACTATACCAAACACCGGTATTACATTGCCGTTTATCAGTTATGGTGGTTCGTCCACGCTGTTTCTTCTGGCAGAGATTGCAATTGTACTGAATGTCAGTAAAAGTGCCAAGGCATAAGTTGTATCATTGGACAGCTGTACTACATATAATAAAATAAGTTATGTAGCTGTATGGTGGGACTATGGTGGTATCTTCTAATATTCCAATTCAGATAAAAGGTGGGAATCCACTACAGGGAAGGGTGAGGATACAGGGCAGTAAGAATGCATCCCTTCCTGTTCTGGCAGCCACGTTGTTGATTGCAGGACAATGCACACTGGATAATTGTCCACAGATCACGGATGTAGTGTACATGCAGAAGCTGTTGGAACATGCAGGATGCCAGGTAAAGAGGACAGACCACCGTATGACAGTGAATGCAGAGCATGTAAGAGAATACCGGCTGCCGGGAGAATATGTAGGCAGAATGCGTTCATCTGTGATTCTTATGGGCGCATTGCTTGGAAGAGTTGGTCAGGTAGGAATTGATTATCCCGGAGGCTGTGTTATTGGTGAACGTCCTATAGATCTTCATCTGATGGCACTGGAGAAGCTGGGGGCACAGATTACGACAGAGGGCAATTATATTTATGCCAGAACCAGTGGATTGAGGGGAGCCAGGATTACATTTCCCATATACAGTGTAGGTGCGACACAGAATGCACTGCTTGCCGCAGTAACCGCGCGTGGCACTACCATATTGGAGCATGCATCCAGAGAGCCTGAGATTACGGCATTGTGCGAATTTCTCAATGCAGCAGGTGCACAGATAGATGGAATTGGCACGGATACACTCACTATTGATGGAGTGGATGCCTTACATGAAGTGGAATATCGGATGATTCCAGACAGAATTGTGGCAGGAACATATCTTTTTGCCACGATGGCTGCAGGAGGACAGATCATACTGGAAGATGCACCTCTATCCCATATGGAATCCGTGTTACAGGTGTTGGAGCAGATGGGAGCCTCAATCATTACATGCACAGATCAGCGTACGATGCTGTTACAGGCACCGGAAGAGGCGAAGAATCTGCCTCTGGTTGAGACGGCGGTATATCCAGGATTCCCTACCGATCTGCAATCGCCTCTGATGGCAGCCGCCTGTGTAGCAAGAGGCAGACTGATACTGCGTGAGCGTATCTTCTCTGGAAGATTTAAAATCATCGAGGAATTGTGCCGGATGGGGGCTAGAATCATCCAGACACAGGACTGCGCAGTGATTGAAGGCGGACGTCTGCTGGAAGGACGCAATGTCATAGCCAGAGAGTTACGTGGAGGTGCGGCGCTTCTGATTGCAGGACTGGCAGCGGATGGAATCACAACCGTAAATGACACGATATATATAAGAAGAGGTTATGAAGATATTACAGGAGACCTTCGTGGTCTTGGAGCTGCGATAGCTGAATAGTTATAAATAAGAATGATAAGGAAAGGAAGGGCGATGACCATGAAACAGACAGCGGATATGGAATATATACCACATCTGCAATTAAAGATACGTCTGATCACCGGGCTTGGTATTATAACATTACTGCTTTCTATCGTCCTTTTCCTGTCCTATCACTATGCAGTGCGTCAGGTGGTCGTTGAGGGTAATAAGCATTACTCGGCTCAGGAGATACAGGCAATGGTACTCAAGGGGCATTTTGGGGACAACTCCCTTTACCTGTCCCTGAAATACAAGAATAAGGAGATCAAGGGAATCCCTTTCATTGATACCATGGATGTCATTATTGTATCTAATGATACGATAAAGATCAGTGTATATGAGAAAGCACTGGCGGGATATGTGGAATATCTGGGCAGATATATGTATTTTGATAATGATGGTATGGTGGTAGAGGCTGCCAAAGTACCCACGCAGGGCATTCCACAGGTTACAGGTCTTACATTTGACCATATTGTGCTGTATGAGAAACTACCTATAGAAAATGATCAGATATTCCAGAATATACTGACGATTACCAAACTTCTGAATAAATATGATGTTATCTGTGATAAGATACAGTTCGATGCTTCCTACAATGTGACACTGGGATATGATAAGGTAAAAGTCAATATAGGTAAACTGGAGAACCTTGATGAGAAACTGATGCAGCTTCCCTATATATTACCGTCACTGAAGGGTGAGAGCGGTACTCTGGATCTGCAGAATTACACGCAGGAGAGCAGAAGTATTTCCTTTGAAAGAGATTAATGGCATAAAATTAACATAATTAATTGAAAGAATAGAAAAAAATGTTGATTATTTGTCCAAAAAATTATATGATAAATTAGATATGTATTATGTGACTGAAAGAGCATAAATAGTTGCATGGAGTAAGAATTGTGAAGGAGGAAGAATTGTGAAGGAAGAAGGTTTGAATCTCACGATTCATGATAAAGATGAAGCAGGTCCTGTAGCAAGAATTATTGTTATAGGTGTTGGTGGCGGCGGAAATAACGCAGTCAACCGAATGATAGATGAAAATATTACCGGTGTTGAATTTATTGGAGTAAATACAGATAAACAGGCATTACAGCGTTGTAAGGCTCCTAAGCTGTTACAGATCGGCGAGAAGCTGACCAAGGGACTTGGAGCAGGCGGTGTACCTGAGAAGGGCGAGAAGGCTGCTGAAGAGAGCTCAGAAGAGATTCAGGAAGCAATCAAGGGTGCAGACATGGTATTCGTTACCTGCGGTATGGGTGGTGGAACCGGTACAGGAGCAGCTCCTGTAGTGGCATCCATTGCCAAGTCCATGGATATTCTGACAATCGGTGTTGTAACCAAGCCTTTCCGTTTCGAAGCCAAGAAGCGTATGACCAACGCACTCAGCGGTATCGAGAAGTTAAAGGAGCATGTAGATACACTGATCGTTATTCCAAACGAGAAGCTTCTTGAGATCGTGGACAGAAGGACAGGCATGGAAGAGGGTCTGAAGAAGGCAGATGAAGTATTACAGCAGGCTGTACAGGGTATCACAGACCTGATCAATGTACCTTCTCTTATCAACCTGGACTTCGCAGATGTGCAGACAGTCATGAAGGACAAGGGTATTGCACATATCGGTATTGGACATGGTAAGGGCGAGAACAAGGCTGCTGACGCAATTAAGATGGCAGTAGAATCACCGTTACTTGAGACAACCATCAAGGGTGCAACAGATATTATCCTGAATGTTACCGGTGATGTCAGCTTATATGATGCAAATGAAGCGTCTACATACATCGAAGAACTTACCGGTGATGATGTGAACGTTATCTTTGGTGCTACAGAGAACAAGGATATGCAGGACAGCTGTACAATTACTGTAATTGCTACAGGCTTAGAGCAGAATGCAGCGAATTCTCCATTCAACAAGTTAAACAATATAGGCAGCAACTTCTCAGTGAAGCCTGCAACTACGATTACCAAGACCAAACCGGTTACACCGGGAGTTAATGTAATTCCTTCACAGAATCCGGGTACTGTACCAACCAGACCTTTCCCTGGTATTCAGAGACCTTCAGAATTAAGAAGCAATGTTGAGGAGAAATCCCTTGATATTCCAAGCTTCCTGAAAAAAGGAACAACACAGCAATAAGTGAACGCAGCCAATGGCTGCGTTTTTTTGTCGATAAATAAACCTTCTTTTAACCCTTGCTTTGACAAAATAAGCAGGGGTTTTTTAGTATACTTAGTTCGTTCAGCGAGGAAGAGAGGTGGTTACGAATTTATGTATTATATCTGGATGTATACTTTCTGGAAAATGTGCTGTTAAACCTGGTCCTGCTGATATTCACATTGATTCTTACAGGCAGACGTATTCGCTTTATAAGGCTTCTGAGTGCATCACTGATTGGGGGAGCAATGGCGATTCTGCCGATCATATTACGGCTTCGTTACGGTATCGTATATATTTTGCTGATTTTGCTGACAGGATTGCTTGTGATTACAATTGCATCGGGAATCAGGAGCCTGTCAGAACAATGGACAGCAGTGATGTATTTCTATGTAATGTCTTTTGTATGGAATAGATTATTTACAGGACTGGAACGAATACTGGGAACGAAGTATACTCTGTGCGCAACCATTGTAACAGCGATTATGGGAACTGTGTCAGGCTATCTGTATGACAGAAAACGGATTGTGAAAAAACAGACAATCTATGACGTAGAAGTGGCACAACAGGGTAGAAAGCTGACTTTAAAAGCGCTGTTGGATACAGGAAACGGATTGAGAGAGCCAATCAGTGGCAGACCTGTATCTATTATAGAAAGGGATGTCTACGACACTTTGTGTCATCAGACGATACAGGAACGATACAGAGTGATTCCATATCACAGCATAGGAAAAGAACATGGGATATTGCAGGGGACAGAAGTAGATGAATTGATTATCTGGAGAGAAAATGAGCCATATGTGCAGAAGAAAGCAGTCATTGCATTGTATGAAGGAAAGCTCTCAGGGAATGGAAGCTATCAGATGATACTACATACAGGTCTGCTATAAGAACAGGAGAGAACGAACAGGAGGAAATGATAAATGATTTTGAAGGTATATTTACCCGGACGTATGAAACTTTGCCTGGGCAGAAAGGATGCCGGCGTATTGAGTGGTCGGCAGGAAATCCATTATATAGGAGGAAGTGAGATTCTGCCGCCGCCGCTGGAGAGCGTGGAAGAGAGCGAAGCAATCAATGACCTGGATACAGAGGCTGCTGAAGAGGCAAGGTCAATCCTGATAGAGCATAATCTGCGGCTTGTGGTGTATATTGCCAAGAAATTTGATAATACAGGGGTCGGAGTAGAAGACTTGATTTCAATCGGAACGATAGGACTGATTAAATCAATCAATACCTTTAACCGTGATAAGAACATTAAGCTGGCAACTTATGCTTCACGTTGCATTGAAAATGAAATTCTTATGTATCTGAGACGTAATAACAAAACGAAAATGGAGGTGTCCATTGACGAACCTCTTAATGTGGACTGGGATGGAAATGAACTGCTGCTGTCAGATATCCTGGGAACGGATGAAGATGTTATTTACAAGGATCTGGAGACTGAGGTAGAACGTAAACTGCTGCGTAAGGCAGTGGCGAAGCTGGGAGAGCGAGAGAGAACGATCATCCAGCTCAGATTCGGATTGGGAAGCCCATATGGACGTGAGATGACCCAGAAGGAAGTGGCTGACTATCTTGGAATATCACAGTCGTACATATCCAGACTGGAGAAGAAGATCATGAAGCGTCTCAAGAAAGAGATGGTAAAAGAATAGGGGTAACATAGTCTGAGGGATTGCCGGATTTCACTGGTATTTACATATGTCTGGAGACAGGCATGGAAATAGGAGGAGAAATCATGGCAATCAGTAAAGTAGAAATATGTGGGGTAAATACGTCAAAACTTCCAGTGCTCAATAACGAAGAGAAAGAAGCATTGTTTGCCAGAATAGAGCAGGGAGATAAAGAAGCCAGAGAGACTTATATCAGAGGCAATCTGAGACTTGTATTAAGCGTGATCAAACGTTTCTCACAGTCTAATGAGAATGTGGACGATCTGTTTCAGATAGGCTGTATAGGACTGATCAAGGCTATTGACAATTTTGATTCCAGCCTGGAGGTAAAATTTTCCACATACGCAGTTCCAATGATCATGGGCGAGATCAGAAGATTCCTGCGGGACAATAACGCAATACGTGTCAGCAGGTCATTGAAGGATACTGCGTATAAAGCCATATATGCAAGAGAGAACCTGACAAGACTACATTCCAAAGAGCCTACAATTGTTGAAATTGCAGCAGAAATCGGCATACCCAAGGAAGACATTGTGTATGCGCTGGATGCAATTCAGAATCCGATGAGCCTGTATGAACCCGTGTATACAGAGGGGGGAGATACCCTGTATGTGATGGACCAGATCAGTGACAAGAAGAGCCGTGAAGAGAACTGGGTAGAGAATATATCCCTTAGTGAAGCTATGAAGAGATTAAATGAGAGAGAGAATGAAATTATAACGCTGCGATTTTTTGAGGGAAAGACCCAGATGGAAGTTGCTGAATCCATAGGCATATCACAGGCACAGGTATCCAGACTTGAGAAAAATGCTCTGACAATTATGAAGAAATATTTGATGTAGCAGAAAATATAATCTATTGACTTACAATTAAAAACAATTTACAATAGGTGTAAGTAGTCAAGTCACGTGCGAAAGGAAGTCATGTATGGATATGCAAAAGGATAAAAATAACAAACGTTTTGGAATTAAAGGAGTCATTATAAGCATTTCAGCAGTCCCGGTGCTGATCGTCGGAGTCATCGTAACAATATTTGCGTCACTGATAATACGGGATGGAGTAGAAGATCATGTATTCAGAGGATTAAAGGGAATTGCAACTTCCACAGAATATGCGCTGGATACCATGGATTCAGGAGACTATAGCTTTGATGGACAGAATCTGTATAAAGGTAAACTGAATGTGACAGCCAATTCTGAACTGCTGGACAGAATTGCAGCAGAGAATGACGTAGAAGTGACCATATTCCTGGGTGATACCAGAAGAGCTACTACGATTACCAATGCATCAGGAGACAGAATTGTAGGCACGGCTCTTACAGGAACGATTTCATCCAAAGTTCTGAACGGTGGAGAAGATTATACAGATACGCAGATAGATGTATGCGGCAATGATTATTATGGATATTATACACCTATCAAAAACAATGCCGGAGCAATTATAGGTATTATGTTCGCAGGAAGACCAAGTGAATCCATTGAACACTATATCGTAAGCAGATTGAACTTTATCATGGGCGCTGCTATCCTGGCAGCAATTTTCTGTATCTTGGTAGATACTCTGGTAATTAAAAAGAGGATTATCAGCCCAATTAAGAAAATCGGAGTAGTAGCACAGAGAATGGCGGAAGGAGATATTAATCAGAATATCCAGCGTGAGCATAATGATGAGTTCGGTGATCTGATGGAAGATTTCGCTGATATGGTCAACAATATCGGTGAACAGGCACGTATCACAGAGAAAGTGGCAGACGGAGACTTGACAGTGAATTGCAGACCTGCCAGTGAGAAGGATGTTATGGGTAATGCAATCAGAAAGATGCTTTATGATAACAATAAGAACTTATCAACAATTCGTGATGCAGCAGCAAGAATGGTTTCTGGGGCAGATGAAGTAGCAAGTGCCAGCAATTCACTTGCACAGGGCACAACAGAGCAGGCAAGTGCAATTGAAGAAATTACAGCTTCTATTGAAGAAATTGCAAATGGTGCTAAAATTAATGCAGATGATGCAACTTCTGCTAATGAACTGGTACAGAATACCAAGGAAGGTGCAATACGCGGTAATGAGCAGATGAAGAATATGATTCAGGCAATGCAGGATATCAATGATTCATCTGAGAATATATCCAAGATCATGAAAGTAATTGATGATATTGCATTTCAGACCAATATTCTTGCACTGAATGCTTCTGTAGAAGCAGCAAGAGCAGGTGTACATGGAAAGGGATTTGCTGTTGTAGCTGATGAAGTACGTAATCTGGCAAGCAAATCTGCAGAAGCAGCCAAGGATTCTGCTGAAATGATAGAGGATTCTATCCGCAAAGTAGAAATCGGTTCCAAGTTAGCTGTAGAGACTGCCTCCGCACTGGAAGAGATTCAAAACTCTGTGGAGAAGATCGCAACTCTGGTAAGCAACATTGCATCAGCCTCTGCTAATCAGGCAGCTTCAGTAGGACAGGTAAATGCAGGAATTACACAGATTGCAGATGTGGTACAGACCAATTCTGCTACCAGTGAAGAGTGTGCAGCTGCCAGCGCAGAGCTATCCAGTCTGGCAGGACAGTTGCAGCATGCAGTTTCCAAGTACAAGCTTGCTGATAAAGGACGCAGAAATATGCAGGAAGATGAGGAAGCTTCTTCCTATCAGGATAACGAGAGCATCATTTCTTTAAATGATGATTTTGGAAAATACTAAGCAGGAGATCCCTATGAAAATATATGCATCCAGGGTAAAAGACATAGAAGAGAAGGCACAAGAGGATATTCTCCCTATGTTAGACAGTAGTAGAAGGGATAAAATACATAGAATGAGGAACAAAGCAGAACGCAACAGGAGCATCATGGCAGGGCTTCTGCTGCGTTATGCCTTTTTGAGAGAAGGATATACCACACAGGACTGGCAGAAAGTGCAGATAGAACAGGGAAAATATGGAAAGCCCATATTAAAGGGATATGATGAGCTGCACTATTCGCTTTCACATTCGGGAGACTGGGTTCTATGTGGCATGGACAGTGAACCAATAGGGGTAGACATACAACAGATGCGCCCATATCGTATGGAACTTGCAGCAAGATTTTATCATGAGAATGAGTATCAGCGTCTGTGTGCGATTACGGATGAAGAAGACAGATGCAGCCAGTTCTATCAGATGTGGGCAGCGAAGGAAAGCTATGCGAAGCTGACCGGCAGAGGAATTGGCGGCGGGATCGACAGATATTTGACAGAAGAAAATTATGGGCGGATAACTGACCGGGAGACGTTGGTATCTGCTTTTATGAAGATATATCGTACCATTTCAAATCATATAGTGAGTGTAAGCTCATATCAGGATGAATTTCCACAGCAGATTATGATGATAACAGATAACGAATTGCGGAACATAGAGTAGTACAACCCGCAGATCCAGGAACAGGTGAAGAAAGGCAGGGTAAATACGGTAAGATGGAGAATGGGAAAAATGTCATTAAAAAAGGCGAAGTAATATTTGCACAGGGGGATACGGTAAGTCAGATAGGAATTGTACTGGCAGGAAAAGTACTGATGCAGGACGAATGGATGAGAATGGTGAGAAATCAGGGCTCTTTTATTGCATTAAATGACTGGAATCGGGAAACGTATGGAGCTTCCTATACGACACTGGAGGATTCGGTTATCTATATGCTTCCTGTATCCGGTGAGGAGACTTTGCATAATGTAATTACCAAGAGTGGTGATTACAGGGCAATCATGGTATCTTCACAATTCCATTATATAACAGATATGGCACACTTTCGCGAGGAACTGCGTATGCGCGCCAGCCGTTTATATCAATTTTCCCAAAGAAGCTATCAGGGGTACAAAAACCTGTGCATGGCAATCGGATTATCCCCTCTTATCGTTGAAGAACTGGAGGAACTGGAAGAGTGTGAGTATCAGATAGGAATTAATGAAGACCGGCTGAGCTATTATGCAGAGGCTGCAAGGATTCCTTTAAATGCTCAGAAAGCGTACTATTCCTACAGCGAAGAGATGGTAAATTCCATTGTACTGGAGATTGCGGCTGTAGTAGACAGCTTTAAAGAAGATTGTATTACTTTGATTGAATATATACAGAATCTTCTTTCTTATATAGTGGCAAGAAAAGACCATAATCTGTTTGATTATGCCTGCGCGCAAGGTCGTGAAATGAGAAGAAAAGGCGATGTTCCAAGGGAAATGCAGGGGTTACTGGAAGAAATCCTTGGAGAAGTCAGTTTTCAGTATCAGGAACTTGGCAAGCATATGGATATACCTGAATGGGATCTGAAAGCAAAGAAAGCGATCATAGGAGAGATTATCTCCAAGGAAATGACCGAGACAGAACAGAAGTCAAAAGAAGAAAAAGAAGCCATGATCCGCAGAACTGTACTTTCGTTGAAGAATTCTCTGGAACAGGTTGTCCAGTATGCAGCATATGATGAACAGAAGATAGAAGTATTGCGTGCAAACATGGATTATCTGGTGAAAGCACCGGATAGACTGTCTGTAGAAGATGATGTGAAGAAAGCCAAGAAAACAATTACACCGATGGTATTTGAGCTGTATCTGGCGTGCTTTAGAAAGGTATGTGAAGGTCTGATTGTGCCTCCTAAGGCAGTAGAGCTGTTCCTGAACTTTGGAATGCTGGATGAACGACTGCTGGAACAGGAGCATCTGGAATTTCTGTGTGGAATCGAAGAAGAGGAAGACGAAGGTCCATGCCATGTATTTACGCTGTGTGAATGGCTCAAAGCGATTCATGATGGACAAAGAGAACCTTCCAAGAGCGAATTTGACGAAGATTATATTGAAAACCTGCGCTCCTTGAAGAAACAGGGTGAGATTACAGAACAGCAGCAGAAGGCTCTGACCAATAACATGGACAAGCGTGTGGAATACGAAGTCATGAATATGATGAAGAGCAATATGCGTGTGTTATATGGACAACCAACAGCATACATGCCTGTCTTATATAAAGAAGCAATATACGGTTATCTGGATAAGATTCTGGTGACTAAGAAGAGAATTAATGAAAGCGTACAGAATCTTATGAAGATTGATTACTCTGTCTTTTACAGAGAAGTACTGTATTCCAATGTAGATCTGAAGATCAATCATGAGTCCTGTATGAAGAATGTATATCCTGATATAATTCTGTTCCCGTTATTTGGTGTGAATGCATCTATGTGGCAGGAAGTAGGCGGCAAGAACAAAGCAACTCCGGGAAGATTCGTTTTCCCAATGCTTTCTAATACCAATATAGATGATATGATGGTGAAGATGTTCGGAAGGTTCCGCTGGGAGCTGTGCAGATGTATACAGGGTATGCAGTGGAATGATGTTAAGATTAAATCACTGACATCAGAATATATGGATTATATCCAGTTCTACCGCAAGAACAGGGATCTGTCTGATGAAGCACGTGAGAAGGTGAAGATGCAGATTCAGAAGGGACGTAACAATTCCCGTGAAATATTCCTGATTGATTATGAAGCGTGGGTAAAGAGTGAGTCTAACGGTTCCATGAAGATGAATAAAGTAGCAAGAGAGATTCTGGCTACCTATTGTCCTTTTGAGAAGACCTTACGCCAGAAGCTGGGAACACAGAGAACTTATGAAGCTGCCATGGCACGTTTTGGCAGAAACTCCATGAAGAAGAAGCAGGAATTTGAACTGCGTATCAAGGCGATTCAGAGAGAGACCCCGGATGTACCGCAGGAAATTCTCGATACGTATCATTTCTACGCAGATTTATAAAATCATAAGAAAAAGACGACTTGATACTACAAGTCGTCTCAGACTGTAGACAACTACGTTCAAAAGAGCTGGTTGTCTATTTTTATGTCTCCA
>CAVBMG010000052.1:0-22733 GCA_963596435.1 Agathobacter sp. | reverse complement strand
TAGTTAAAAAGACCTTGGAGAGGGTCTCTAAAAACTACTACTATATAATACGAGGAAGAAAAGAAAATGGTAAAACTGACACCCCCTATGGGATGGAACTCCTGGAACACTTTCGGAGAAAAGATCAATGAATCACTCATTAAAGAAACGGCAGACTGCATGGTAGCAAGCGGTCTAAAAGATGCAGGTTATGACTATCTGGTTATTGATGACTGCTGGTCACTCAAGGAACGTGATGCGCAGGGCAGACTGGTTGCTGATCCTGCCAAATTTCCTAACGGCATGAAAGCGGTAGCTGACTACGTACACAGTAAAGGTTTGAAATTTGGTATGTATTCCTGTGCCGGCAATCTCACCTGTGCTGGATACCCTGGAAGCTATGAACACGAATTTACAGATGCAGAGACCTTCGCCTCCTGGGGCGTTGACTTTCTCAAATACGACTACTGCTATCACAGCCCTATCGTTGCCGGCAAATATCTGTATCGCAGAATGGGACTGGCATTGGAGAACTGTGGCAGAGATATCCTTTTCAGCGCATGCTCCTGGGGTGCTGATGAGACACACGAATGGATGAAGGAAAGCGGTGCCAGCATGTGGCGCTCCACAGGAGACATCTTCGACACCTGGGAATCTGTAAAAGACCTGGTTCATCAGCAGGAAAAGCTTCTGCCTTACAATGCTACCGGCTGTTTCAATGACATGGACATGCTGATTGTTGGTATGTATGGACAGGGAAATGTAGGATTAAAAGGCTGCAATGACACCCAGTATAAAACCCATTACTCCATCTGGGCACTACTTGGTTCACCATTGATGATCGGCTGTGATATCAGAAATATGAATGATGCCACCAGAAATATCCTGATGAATCGTGATCTGATCGCCATCAATCAGGATGCCATGTGCCGCCAGGCTGTCAAGCTGAATGGTATCTGGGCTGGTGAAGATATGGTAATGTATTCCAGAAATCTCAGCAATGGCGATATTGCAATCGGTCTGTTTAATCTGAGTGAAAATAAAGGCGTTGCCAGATTCAATCTGGACGAACTCGGACTTCCTCAAAGTACCGGCCGCACACTGAAAATGACAGAAGTATGGACAAAAAAGACCTCTACAGTGACCAATGGCACCTGGATTCAGGAACTAGATGCCTGCGACTGCGCTGTATACAGAGCAAAGGTCGTGAAAGCATAATGAACGGAACCTGTATGAAATGCGGTAAGCACCTGTCTTTTAACGAGATAGGTGCTTACAAAAAATTCGTCAATCGCGGAAGTACCAGCTATCTGTGCATTCCCTGTCTGGCTAAGAAGCTGGATATTCCCGAAGAAATGATTCATATGAAAATAAAAGATTTTATTGCACAGGGCTGTACGCTATTCATCAACGAAGAGTAAATTCTTCCAGCTTGCCCTGACTTATGGCATACTCATAGAGCTGCTTATTGGCACTGTCATAGACTCCGAATTGCTTCCTTGGGCTGACAACTCTCTGACAACGGTCTATGGCAGCTTTTGCCTGTACCATCAGTTCCTCTGATACCGGACAAAAAGCAGGCGAGGTCAATACTTCTACTGCCAGCGCCCTGGCTGTTGGATAATCTATGTCATTATCATATAGGATTCCCGTTATAAAAGGCATTCCCTTACGTTGCAGGGCATGATACAGATTCCTTGTATCGCCTCCCCCGCCAATTACAAACGTCTGCGGCTGTCCACCTGGAGCTTCCAGTTCCACCATTCCAGTTCCTTCTTCATAGGAACCCTTCTGTATATCGAACAATTCACTGATATAGCCATTGGTAAATACTTCATCAGGCGTACCATATCGTTGCACACAATCCCCTTTTATGCACATCACCTTATCAGAAATGCGCTGCGCAAGATCCAGTTCATGTAATGACATAATTACAGTAAGCTTCCTGGTTCTGGTCAGTTTCTGCAAAGTGGTCAAAAATTCCAGCTTATACTTCACATCCAGATAAGAAGTCGGTTCATCCAATAACAGAATCTGCGGCTCCTGACAAATTGCCCTTGCCAGTAAGATACGCTGTCTCTGTCCATCACTGATCCGGGTAAAATCCTGTTCTGCCAGCTCTGTGACCTGCACCAGCTCCATAGCGTCCTCTACTGCTTTCCAGTCCTCCTTTGACAGAATTCCCAGCCTGCCCGTATAAGGGTAACGTCCTGCTGCCACCACATCCTTACACGTCATAAGCTCGGTCTTTAAACGGTCTGTGAACACGACTGCCATTTTCTGCGATCTGGTATGTCCATCCATCTTCTGCAATGAAACACCTTCCAGACTTGCCTCCCCTTCAACAGGAATCAGCTGTCCTGCGATGCTTTTCAGTATCGTAGACTTACCCGCACCATTAGGTCCTATCAGGGTCAGAATCTCGCCCTGTTCCAGTGCAATTTCCACATTTCGTATCAGTGGCACACCACCATATCCTACTATCATATGTTTCGTCTGAAAATAATACTGCTTCTCCATCACGCCTGCTCCCCCTTATGCCTTTTTAACATAATCAGAATCACCACGGGGGCGCCAAAAACTGCCGTCACTGTACTGATGCTAAGCTCCGTAGGGGCAAACAGCGTCCTTGCCAGCAGGTCACAGAACAGGCAAAAGACACTGCCTCCCAAAAAGCACGCCGGGATCATAATAATAGGCTTGGCTGTTCCAAACAGATTTTTGACCAGATGTGGTACTGCGATTCCTACAAAAGATACCGGTCCCGCATATGCGGTGATGCAGGCTGCAAGCAAGCTGGAAAGTACGACAAGTATCGCCCGAAACCGTTTGATATTGACGCCCATGCTCTGTGCATAGGATTCCCCCAGCTGATAAGCTCCGATAGGCTTCGCCAGGCAAAAAATAATTACAGTTATTGCAAATACCAGAACTGACATGACTGTCACATTATTCCATGTCATACCGGAGAAGCTGCCTTTTGACCAGTTATGCAGATTTACAATATCTGCATCATCTGCAAAAGTCACAACAAAATCCGTAACTGCCGTACAGATATAACCTATCATTACACCACTGATGATAAGTGAAGACACATTGCCAATGCGGTTAGAAATCAGCAGCACAAAACCCATAGACAGACATGCTCCTATAAATGCCGCCAGAATCAGAGTCACCGAACTGACTGCAAAAGCATGTCCAAGACAAAAGACCATGACCAGTGCCACTACCAGCTTGGCGCCGGATGAAATTCCCAGCACAAAAGGTCCCGCAATCGGATTATGAAAAAATGTCTGAAGCAAATACCCTGCCAGCGCCAACGCCCCACCAAGAATCGCTGCTGCCAGCGCCCTCGGCAAACGAATCTCCCATACAATACGTGATGCTGTCTGTGTTGTCTTCTCTCCAAACAGAACTTCGATTACTTCCCTTACAGAAATATTCACACTGCCGGCACAGATATTCCATGCCAGCAACACAGCCATCAGTATAATCAAACCAAGAAATGCCATACTATATCGAATCTTCCTGCCCGTCTTCATCTTTTCACCTTTCTGAATAATTACACACATATCAAATCTCAAGTTTTTATTCGGAAGTCACAAATAAACATATGTGTAATAATCTGCGATCCGTTCAAAATCATTTGTTTAATTTAAACAGATATCTGGTATCCGTATTTTGTGACACATCTGTCACAAACGCAGTGTGCATGTCTGCAATCATGGAACCAATTGACATGGATTCCTGATACATATTCTGTGTTGTACACCAGACATTACCACTCTGTACTGCCTTAAAATCTGCCAGAAGCTGATTCTTAGCCACCAGCTCATCAATAGAAGTAATCTGTCCATCAATGGTACTGTTATAGATCAGACAGTCCGCATCTTTTGCCGATGCATAGAATTCTTCCATCTGCATAGTAACCGATGAGCTCTTACTCTGTGTATCTCCCAGATTGTCAAAGATATACTTACCTCCTGCAAGCTCGATCATCTTAGGTACATAATCATTCGTCTTACGGACATTCACTGCACCATTGGAAGTCAGATAAAAGAAAGCAACTGTAGGCGCCGTCTGTTCCTCGCCATTCTGCTCCTTGTCTGCTAAAACCTGCTCCAGCTCTGTAGCCTGTTCCTCGAAAGCAGCATTTGCCTGTTCTTCCTGTCCGGTCAGCACGCCATATAATTTCACCCATTCACATCGTCCCAGAGGATGTTCTTCATAGCTTGCCCTGTCTACCATGACAGGAATACCAAAATTCTCCAGCTTCTCCTTAACCTCAGGAGTATGCATAATCATCATATTCTCAATAACAAAATCACATCCCCCGGAAAGAATCCGTTCATAATCAGGTGCGTTATACTTCCCCGCATATATAATATCGCCCTGTTCCATCAGCTGTGGAATCTCTGGCAGATACCATCCATCCTGTTCTGTTCCCGTGAACCCAATCCTGTCCAGTGCATCAATCGAACGAAACATATCCATCGCCGCCGATGCCACCAGATAGATATTGTCTATCGGCTGCTGCACCGCCTTAATATCTTCCTCCAAATCCCCAGGTATCTCTTTATCCTCCGGCACAATCAAAAAACGGCTGCCATCTGATATCGTAATCAAATCATAGCCGTCACTATAATAATCTACCGCATACTCCGTAGCATACTCCAAATCCATCCTGCCTTCATAAGCCAGTCCAGCGCTGATTTCTTCATCCACCTGAATCTGCTTCGCTTCCTCAGAATTCACCTCAGAACCCTTACCACACCCAACCAACTCTAACATCATAACTACAACCAATACTATGGAAATTCTCTTCTTCACTCTCTCCACCTCTCCTATAATCACTATACCCTTTTCAACTACTATGTACTTAGGTAATTATGAAACATATATCTTAAATTGGATGAATTGCACAACTTTTGCAATACAACACAGTCACACTCATCCAATTTCAAATCCTACACTTTCGCAAAGATACAGAATTGCGCTGCTTTATCATATGCATTAGCAGGCACTTGAAAAACGTTGGCACTTAGGCGGTATGGAAGCATACGCTTCCAATAGCGCCTTACGTGACCATTACGTTTTTCACGTAGCGAAAGCGTGCCTGTGTTGCATATGATAACGCAGCACAATTCGTCCCTTTCCCCAAACTTATTTCTTCTTTGTAGCCGATAAACTGAACACTGCTGCGGTCAGTACCACAATTCCAATCAGTATCATAAACATAGGATCAAACCCACTCGAACTGGTCTTCTCTGCAACTGCTGTCTCTGAATGAAAAGTCAGTGTATAAGTAATTTCATGCGGTGTGGACATTGCTGTAGTATCAGCAATCACAGTCATTGGCTCGTCCATGCACAATACAGGAATCAGAAAAGTTGAATTACCCACACCCTCTGCACCATTGACAGGAAGATATTTCTCACCATTTACGATCATATAGTCATAGTTAGAACTGCTCCATATAATTGTAGCCGTTGCCTTTTTAGATACCACATTCATCTCTGCCGGAGTCGTGATAGAAGCCCTGCCGCTTCCTCCTTCCAGATCTACACTGATCGTATAATTGCCATCTGCCAGCTCCACATCCTGCTGCTCCACAACAGGAATCTCATCCTCAGCTGCCCAGGCTACCATATTCAGTTGTAATACACCCAGCATAACTGCCATTATAACTGCACATTTTCTTATCTTTTTCATAACTCTCCTCATTTCCATGCACATCTACTGTGCAAATTATTATCACACTGTTATTCACCCCAGAACTCAATACTATCCTGTGTTCTGAGATTTATCCTGAACATTCTCCACATGAAATCTTCGCATTCATTGTAAATATCGGTAATATACACTGTATCCTTCTCAATTCTATAAAATGCATAGTTCTTTTCAACATGAAGAACTCTATATGATGTTGGAATGTTAAGTATTGCCTCAACGGACACTCCCTTTTCAGGATTATCCTGAAGTCCTCTGATTTCTTCCAGTATTTTTGATACTATCTTTTTTGATACATCCTTTCCATAGGATGCTGAAATCTGTTTTTTGACTTCTTTTAACTTATCACTGGCATCTGGAGAATACTTTAGTTTATACTTCACTCTTCATTTTCCCCCAGCTCTTTCTCAAGATCATCTGCATCAATCCAGCCTTCTTTTGCGGCTCTTTCTTCCGCTTTCTGCAATTTGGAAACCAACGTGTAAGCTGCCCTATAACGATCAAGTTCGTCAATCTCAGCCATAGTAAGTATTCCATACTCTCCATGACCGTTTCTCGTAAGATAAACTCTGCTTGTAGCATCTACTTCTTTCAAAACATCCGTATAATTTCTCAAATCAGATATGGGTTTGATATTTGGCATAATAATCACCTCTTTTAAGATATTATACTCATATCGTTTCCTTTTCGCAATAAATTTACACGCGAATTTATCAGCGCATAAACATACTCAATAAAAAAGGTCTTACCCGACTAATTTTCATTAGACAGGTAGGACCTTTCCAGTCTCAATTATTACTCAATATCTACATGGTCGAGATGCCAGATGTCATCTACATATTCCTGAATGGTTCTGTCGGATGTGAACTTACCAACATGTGCTGTATTGAGCAATGCGCTCTTTGCCCAGCCCTGTGTATTACGATAAGCCTTTTCCACCTTCTTCTGCGCATCTGCATAAGAACGGAAATCCTTCAGAATGAAATAGCGGTCTGCCTTATCTGTACTCTGGGTATTCAGCAGTGAGTTGTACAATGTTCTGAATAACTCTCTGTCGCCCTTGGAGTAGGTGCCATCTACCAACTGATCTACTACCTTGCGGATATCCTGATCAGAATTGTAGATATCCATAGGATTATAGCCACCGTTGTTCTCATAACGAATGACTTCATCAGAGCTCAGACCAAAGATAAATGCATTCTCTGCTCCTACTTCTTCTACGATTTCTACGTTTGCACCATCCATTGTACCAAGTGTCAGTGCACCATTTAACATGAACTTCATGTTACCTGTACCACTGGCTTCCTTGCTGGCTGTAGAGATCTGTTCAGATACATCTGCTGCCGCAAAGATGATCTCTGCGTTGGATACACGATAGTTCTCGATAAATACGACCTTGATCTTGCCCTTAATGGAAGCATCGTTGTTGATCACATCTGCTACGGAGTTGATCAGCTTGATTGTCAGCTTGGCATTCATATAGCCTGCTGCTGCCTTGGCGCCAAAGATAAATGTTCTTGGATAAAAATCCATGTTTGGATTCGCCTTTAACTGGTTGTATAAATACATAACATGCAGAATATTCAGTAACTGACGCTTATATTCATGCAGTCTCTTAACCTGTACGTCAAAGATGGAATTCGGATCTACATCAATACCATTGTGTACCTTAATGTACTTAGCCAGACGAACCTTGTTCTGGTATTTGATATTCATGAACTCCTTGAGAGCCTTAGGATCATCTGCATATTTTGCAATGCCTGCGATCTGTGGAAGATCTGTGATCCAGCCATCTCCTACTTTGGAAGTTACCCAGTCTGACAATAATGGATTTGCATGGAGAAGGAATCTTCTCTGTGTAATACCATTTGTCTTATTATTGAATTTCCATGGATACATTTCATAGAAATCCTTCAGCTCCTGATTCTTCAGAATCTCTGTATGCAGCTTGGCTACACCATTGACAGAATAACCTGCAACAATAGCCAGATGAGCCATCTTAACCTGACCATCTGCAATAATTGCCATCTTGGCAATCTTATTTACATCAGAAGGATACTTGTTTGCCACTTCGATGACAAATCTTCTGTTGATTTCTTCAATGATCTGATAAATACGTGGTAAAAGCTTGGAGAACAGGTCAATTGGCCATTTTTCAAGAGCTTCTGCCATAATGGTATGATTGGTATAAGCACAGGTCTTTGTTGTGATCTCCCATGCTTCATCCCATTCAAGGTGGTAATCATCCAACAGAATACGCATCAATTCTGCTACTGCAACAGTAGGATGTGTATCATTTAACTGGAATGTAACCTTCTCGTAGAACTTATGAATATCATCATGTTTGGACATATATTTCTCTACTGCTGTCTGTACAGATGCAGAAATAAAGAAGTACTGCTGTTTCAGACGAAGCTCCTTGCCTGCATAATGATTGTCATTCGGGTAAAGGACTTCTACGATATTCTTAGCCAGATTGTTCTGCTCTACTGCCTTCTGGTAATCACCTTTATCAAAGGAATCCAGACTGAAGCAGTCCATAGGCTGTGCATCCCAGATTCTAAGAGTATTGACTACATCATTGCCATAACCTACGATAGGCAGATCATAAGGAACAGCCTTAACTGACTGATAGTCTTCCTGATAGAAATAAAGTCTGCCGTTCTCTTCTCTTGTGCATACATGTCCGCCAAACTTGATAATCTTGGTGTATTCAGGTCTTCTCAGTTCAAATGGGTTGCCATCACGAAGCCAGTCATCCGGTGCTTCGATCTGATAACCGTCACGAATCTCCTGCTTGAACATACCGTAATGATAACGGATACCACAGCCATATGCTGCATAGCCAAGTGTTGCCAGAGAGTCAAGGAAGCAGGCTGCCAGTCTGCCCAGACCACCATTACCAAGTGCTGCATCCGGCTCCTGATCTTCAATTACATTGATATCCAGTCCCAGCTCTTCAAGTGCTTCTGAAAATTCCTTATATGCCATAAGATTGATCATATTATTGCCAAGCGCACGTCCCATCAGGAACTCCATGGACATATAATATACAATCTTTGGATCTTTCTTCTCATAATTTTCCTGAGTCTTAATCCAGTTATCCACGATCATATCCTTCACAGCATAAGATACTGCCTGGAATATCTGCTGATCTGTGGCTTCCTCTAAAGTCTTTCTGTATAGGGTCTTTACATTATATAATACACTTCTTTTAAATAATTCCTTATCAATGACCGGTTTCTTGGGCATGATATTACCTCCTGTTCGATACACTGCCAGTTTGTATTGTCTGTAAAATCTACATATTATTCTACTATTATACACTTTTGTCTGCAATTTTTAAATAATTATTTGCTACAAAAAAGAATTTTTATTCACTATTTTATCATATAAATTCCCTAAAATGTTTCGAATCTATACTTCCTGCATGGAAATTTGAGTATTTTTACAATTTTCCAACTGTTGTATCGGATTGCTCTCTACATTGTATGGCTCTTCATAGTGTACACGCCCGGTCACGGCAAGATCCTCTGCATATCTGCCATACACAACCGGTATCGTATGCTCATACACATTTTTTTCAGAAGGCTGCTCATCAAAATATCCACTTGGCTGTGTGCCCTGATGGCACATGGTAATGTTAAGATCTGTCAGCTGCACATGCTCTATTACTGCGTCTTTTTCTCCTGCGACGAAGATACTGGATTCGGCTTTCATGTAAATATGGTCGAATGTAATATTACGGATTTTACCCGGATTATGATGTTCTCCATTACGATAGGTGGCATTGAGGAAAATAGGCTCTCCATTGCCCCACCACATTCTGGTTCTATGTTCTCCGATACCATCTGCATATTTCAGGACATTTCCTGTTACATGATGAATGTGAACGTCCTCTATGGTCGCACCATCTCTCACCCAGATGCCTACACCTCTGGAGCAGTCCTTTATCACACAATCACTCAGGATTACATTTCTGATATCTCCATGTGTCTCTGTTCCGATCTTGAGGGCAGAGTCATGGGAATACAGAATGCAGTTACTGATAACAATGTTTTCACTTGCTCCATACCGCTGTGTCATAGGCTTCGTTGTTTTGATTACAATAGCATCATCCCCTGTCTTTACCAGACATCCTGTAATCAGCACATCCTTACAGCAGTCAGGATCAATACCGTCATTGTTTGCACCTCTGACATCATTGAGTATCTTAATATCCTGCACTCTCACATGATGACAGCCAGCCATATGCAGCGTCCAGAATGCAGCATCCTGAATTGTAATATCCCGGACTGTCAGATTGGTGACATCCTCCAGAAATGTGGTTCTTGGTCTGAATGCTGTCACACTAAGAGGACACTCATGTGCACCTCCATCCACATCATCATCTATGAATACCTTATCACCCTGTCCGTAGATAACGCCCTCACCGGATATGGTGATATTTTCCTCATGACATGCAAAAAGAAAACAGCCGCCATCCCAGCCGGTACATGCATTGTCATCATCAAAGAGCCTGGCAAAATCCAGAATATCCTCCTGATTCAAACTGCTGATCAGGACTGCCCCCTTCTCCAGATGGAAGTCTATGTTACTCTTTAAAACAAGGGTTCCACTCAGATATTTACCCTGTGGAATCACTACGCGTCCGCCCTCTACAGATGCCTCATCTATTGCCTGCTGAATCGCAGCAGCATTATTTGTTACCCCATCGGCTATTGCGCCGTAATCCAATATATTATACTGTTTCATCACTATCCTCCACTCCCATAGAAAATACCTCCGGCAGAAGCAGGAAATTGTCTTTTCCTGATAAAGTATGGTCGAAATGGCTCTCTGGATCTACAGCCAGCCAATCCTTGATCACTTTAGACTCTTCTGTGGATTCTTTCTT
Organism: Agathobacter sp.; assembly: GCA_963596435.1. Taxonomy (GTDB): domain Bacteria; phylum Bacillota; class Clostridia; order Lachnospirales; family Lachnospiraceae; genus COE1. The sequence goes on along the minus strand of CAVBMG010000052.1, from coordinate 12,127 downwards.
AATATGTGTAAATTCCTTTGGTTCCTCAAAATAGGAAAATAAAATATTCTCATGAAGCGCAATGAACTGATATCTGTCACCTTCCAACAGTCCCTCGTCCACCAGTGCCTTATGATAATAGGTATAGGAGAAAAGCTTATCTTCTAATAAATAAGCAATTCTGCCTCTTCTCGTCTTATGCCCTTTCCTTGCCCAATATTCCTCATCTGTAGGAATATCATGATAAAAAATCTCATACATCTTAGCCCAGGAGGTCAATCCATCCTTCTGAGGCCATGGCAAAAGCAGCTTTGATAACTCTGGAAAAAGCGCAGCCGGTTCCAAATCCTTCTCCAATGTCTCCATGTACAAAAAGAGCATATTTTCATGCTGATACATGGCTACAGTCAGGCAGCGATGGTCTGCTATTGCCTTGCGTACTGTCTCTTTGTCCTGCACAAATGCCTGCTTTATAGCATCTTTCAAGCCTGCTTTGGACAGACAGGCTCTGTAATTTCTTCTTGTAATCATTTTTACTGACCCTCTGTTAGTTTACTTTAACCTCGCCTGCCAATACCTTCTTATAATCTTCATAGTTCTTGGCAAGTAATGTCGGTGTATCCAGTCCATAAGGACATTTGCTCTTGCACTTGTTGCAATGCAGGCAATTCTCGATCTTCTTCATCTTCTCCTGTACTGCCTGCGTAAGCTGCCGCTCTGATGGAGAACGGCGAAGCAGCAGTGACATGCGGGCACAGTTATTGATCTCGATTCCTACAGGACATGGCATACAGTAACCGCAGCCACGGCAGAAGTCACCACTTAGCTGCTCTCTGTCATGGTCAATGACTGCCTGTAACTCTTCATTCATAACAGGTGGATTGTCAATATAGGAGATAAACTCATCCAGTTCTGATTCTTTCTGTACGCCCCAGATAGGAAGTACGTTATCATACTGCGCTTCAAAGGCATACGCAGCTGCAGAATTGGTAATCAGTCCACCAGACAAAGCTTTCATTGCAATAAAGCCCATATTTGCTTTCTTACATGCCTCGACCAGTTCTATGTCCTTTTCCGTTGCCAGATAGCAGAATGGAAACTGTAAAGTCTCATAAAGTCCTGATTCTATTGCTTCTCTGGCTACCGCGAGACGATGATTCGTAATGCCGATATGACGAATCTTGCCCTGTGCTTTCGCTTCCAGCATTGCCTCATACAGCCCAGAACCATCGCCTGGCTTTGGACAGACCGCAGGATTATGGAACTGATACAGATCAATATAATCTGTCTTGAGATTGGTCAGGGAAGTCTGTAACTGACTCCAGAATTCTTCGGGTGTAGATGCTGCTGTCTTGGTCGCAATATACACCTTCTCCCTCATACCTTCAAAGGCAACGCCAAGCTTCTCCTCACTGTCTGTATAGAATCTCGCCGTATCAAAGAAAGTGATACCTGCATCATATGCCTTTCTTGCCAGTGCTGCCGCATCCTCTGTGCTGATTCTCTGGATTGGCAATGCGCCGAATCCATTCTTGTTCACTGTAATTCCTGTGCTTCCTAATGTAACTGTCTCCATAGCTCTACCGTACCTTTCTCTTTTATCCGATTAATCTATAGTAACTGCTTGGTTTTCTGGAATAATCGTAGCACTTCTCATCCAACTTCTCCACACGCCCTGTATCAATGAATTTCTTTTTAAAAGACCGTCTGAAATTCGCCACGTCAAGCTCTGTCCCTGTTACCACCTCATGAATGATCTGTAGCTCATAAATGGAGAATTTCTCCTTATTTTGCAGTAATTCCAAGGCAAGATCCGTATAAGTCACCTTACTCTGTAAGCGTTCCAGTCCTTTCGCTATGATATCTTTGTGGTCAAAAGCAAGGTCAGCCTCCGTCAGCGTCAAATCTCTGCCTATCGCATGCAGAATCACTCCCTGGGCAGTCCTCTCTATCTCAAACATACAGGCATCCTGGGCATCATCCCCTGGTGTGTATTGCAATGTATCAGCTGGAACCAGTGCCATATATGCCACAGAAATGACTCTGGTCCTTTTATCACGATGTACATCGCCAAATGTATACAATTGCTCCAGATATATATGATCCAGGTCAGTTTCTTCTTTCAATTCTCTGGCTGCAGCATCCTCCAGTGACTCATCCATCTCCACGAATCCACCTGGTATTGCCCATTTGCCCCGCTCTGGATGCCCACCTCTCTTAATCAGAATCATAGCAAGACGCTGATTGCGGGTTATCGTAAAAATCAGCATATCCACAGTAACAGAAGGGCGCTCATAATCAGATGGCTTATACTGCGCCAGATATTCTTCTTCCGTCATGGATGCCATATCTTTCAGATTACACTGTGTCATTCTCTTTCTGCCTTTCTGTTTCATTACATGACTACTTAGACTCTTGAGTCGTTGAGCAGGCTCATCTTCATATCATAGTAATCAGGTGTCATATCCATATAATGTTTATGCGGATTGACAAAACGCTGCTCTTCTTCCCATATTTCCTCATCCAGCTGCTTCTTCACATAAGCACGGATTTCTTCCAGTGTGGGGAGTTTATATACTAATTTGCCATTTTCAAATATCTTCTCCTGCAAAGGTTTCACTGTACAATGTGTAAATTTCAGATTTCTCCATGGCATATCCGGATCTACGAAACGAAATTCCTGTGACATATCTATGGTTTCATCAGCCTTGGCAATCAGATCTGCTTTTGCTTTACCATTCTGATCGTACACACGATATACTTTCTTCAAGCCAGGATTTGTAATCTTTTCTACAGAACCGGATACCTTGATTCTGGGAGCAAACTCACCATTTTCCTCTACAGCTGCAATCTTATATACAGCACCAAGCAGAGAAATACTGTCCTCAGAATAGTCACTGGAAGCACCTGTGATCAGACGCTCGCCTACACCATATCCATCAATTCTTGCCTTTTGCATATTTAAAGAAGAGATCGTATGCTCATCCAGACTGTTGGATACAATGATCTTACAATCTGTCAGCCCTGCATCATCCAGCATCTTTCTGACCTTGATAGACTGATATGCCAAGTCACCACTGTCGATACGGATGCCTTTCAGGCGCTTGCCCATTGGTTCCAGAACTTCCCTTGCTACACGGATCGCATTTGGAATACCTGACTGTATCGTATCATAGGTATCTACCAGTAATACGGTATTATCCGGGTAATTCTCAGCATAATGTTTGAATGCTTCGTATTCATCTTTGTAATACATAACCCAGCTGTGAGCCATGGTTCCGCTGACAGGAATACCAAACATCTGACCTGCAAGAACAGTAGCTGTGCCTGCTGCTCCTCCGATATAGGATGCTCTTGCGCCATATACTGCTGCGTCCATGTTATGAGCGCGTCTTGCACCGAAGTCTGATACTGCTTTACCCTCTGCCGCTTTTACAATTCTGGCTGTCTTGGTTGCTACTAATGACTGATGATTTACTTCTGCAAGAATGGCAGTCTCTACGATCTGCGCATCAATCAATGGCGCTACCACGGTCAGAATAGGCTCATTGGGATACATAATCGTTCCCTCTGGAAAAGCATATACATCACCGGTAAACTTAAAATCTCTCAAATATTGTAAGAAATCCTCTGTAAATGTATTTAAAGAACGAAGATACTCTACGTCCTCATCTGAAAAATGCAGGTCTTCAATATATTCTACAATCTGTTCCAGACCGGCAAAAATAGCAAAGCCGCCTCTGTCCGGGTTCTTTCTGTAAAAGACATCAAATGCCACTCTGGCTGTCTTATCTCCGTCGTTGAAATATCCGTTTGCCATGGTAAGCTCATACAGATCCATTACCATTGTCAGATTTCGTTTACTTGACTGCTTCATAACTTGTCCTCTTTTCTCATTTATATCACATATATCACATGCTCTGCATTGGTTGCTTTTCTGTATAATAGTCTTTCTGACCATTGTTGTCAAGTGCTTTTGTATAAAAAATCCAGAGTCAATCAACTGACTCTGGACAATTCTCATATTTACATTACTTTTTTCAGATAAGAAGAGGATGCATACAGCTCTACACCGTTGAGCAATACCTTAGACCAGCCATTATTTCCAACACCGGTTCTAAAGATCATGTCTCCACTGTGAATCGTTACAACAATTGTATCATTGCTTGCTGTACTTGGTACAGTTCTCAGATTCAGATTCTCGCTGCTTGGTGTAACTACCTCATATACTTCTGTATACTGCACATTTGCTGCTGCACTGGCATCCACCTGGACTGCACCGGAGGCATCCTTGGCAGCTGCCACTTCTGTATAGGCAAAATATGCAATATTCATATCTACAGAACCGCTCACGCCTGCAATCGCAGCCTTGGCTGTGTACTGCCACATGGAATGGATTCCTGTATAAGTACATGCCGGAGTCTGTGGGAAAGGCAGTTCCGGATACCAGGATACCCATACCTTATACTTGCTTGCCAGCACATCCATGTTCCAGTCCCTGCTTCCTTCCATCTCATTCTTGGAAGCATAGAACATAGGTGTATAACCTCTCTGTGCGATTACATCCAGAAATCCTACAGCCAGTGCAGTTCTGACATCCTTACCCAATGCATACTGTCTGCTGGTGCTGTTGCGGAAACCTTCACAATCATAAGCTACCGGATAAGTGATCTGATATTTATCCAGAATATTGGCTGTGAATTCTGCTTCTTCTACTGCTTCCTGTGCATTCACAGCGGAAGAGAAGAAATAAGCACCTACCTTGATTCCTGCCTTAGTCGCTTCCTGTAAGTTGTATCTCGCATATGGATCTTCATTTAATACGCCGGTATTCTGTGTACGATATCCCACACGTATCATGGCAAACTGTACACCAGAAGCTGCTACCTGTGCCCAGTCAATCTGTCCCTGATAACGTGATACATCAATACCAAGACTTGGCTGAACGACCTCTGCTGCCTGTACCTTAACCGGCTGACACAATGCTGCCAGTGTAATCATTGCAGCCATGCACAATGCCTGTACTTTTACGAACCATTTGTGTTTCCTATTCATTCGTTTACCTCTCATTTCTCTTTTACTTATGCTGTTTCTTTTTCGTCAGCCTTTTATTATACGCCTCAATCTGCATTTGGTAAAGGTTTAATGCCTTTTCCTGCTCTCAAAATAGATAAACCGGTCTATCGAATCCAGGATATCCGCAAATTCTTCTCTTGGAGCCAGCTCCACATATCTTGTGAGCAGCTCATTTTCCTGCTCCTTATATCTTCCGTAATAGATATCATACAGGTTGTGCCCCCGCATATAGATTCTGATTTCTTCCATATGCTCCTTCACATCTTCGATTGTCTCTATATTTTTGCCGATTACTGCCTGTAAATGCCTTCCACTTTTGATCTTGTACAGGTATTCCTTCCATTTCTCCAGGAATATTTCATAAAAAGCTTCCACACCGGGAATTACGCCCAACTGATACATGATTTCAGGGTTCAGGAAATAATTCTCAAAAGAATAGTAATGCAGGATCAATACATTTTGGGGCGTAACTCTCGGTAATCTATCCACATCTCTGGCGCCCTGTTCTTCATAATAATGACACAGCTGTCGTTTTAACTGGTCAGGGTCTTTACCATCACCATCACGGATCATCAGGAACTGATCTTTAATATAGATCTGATTCATATATTTCAGATTGGCATAGGTTTTGATATTCGTACAACTGTTGGTCGTAATGATCGCCACCCTCGACAGTTTGCCATTTTCATCATACATCTCTGAATAGAAACGGCGCAATAACAGCGGAAGCCTGCTCTTGTCCTGTTTCCCTTCCACGATAAATACAAAGTTTACATTCATCAGATCATTTGCCGTATATCCAAGGTTATCTAAAATGACACTTATGTCAGTTTTACTTCTTACTGCTGGATATCCATTTTCATCCAGTACCATCTGTCGAATCTGTCTGGTATTAAAATTCGGCAGCAGATTGGGAGAGTGCGTGGAGAAAATAACCTGATGCTTCTTGGAAAGCCGATACAGGATATCCCCTGATGTCTTTTGCAGCGTCGGATGCAGGAAAATCTCAGGGTCCTCGATCATAATGATACTGGGACTTCGCGACTCATCCTCTGTATATGTCTCCAACAAAGATAACATATAGATGCTTCGCATTCCTTTCCCCATTCGCTCAACAGGTCTTGTAATCTGCTCTGACGGCTGGTACAGCTCCGTAGTTACCGTCAGCATACCGTCTGTATTACGGTTCATGGAATAGAGTATCTGATCCTGTCCGCCATTTCTCCTGAAATGCTCATTTACTTTAGTAGCAAATTCATCCAGATTCAAGCGGTACAACTTGTAATCCAACAATCGCATCGTCTCAAAAGCAGTCAGTTCCTGCGGCGTCTTCTGGTTCAGCAAACCTATGCATGAAAAGCAATGATTACACTTCTTCGCCTGATTGAACAGACAGCAGTTATCACGTATTTTATTTAATTGCTCATCCTCCTGCAAGAGAAGCATATCCTTCTGGAACTGCCCCAGATTCCTCTCCGCATCCACATAATATATCTTTGGAAAAATCTCCCTGATATAACGATTATTCTTGTGGAATCCATCATCATAACGCACCTTGCCATCCCTGTTCGCTATGAAGGTAAAGAAAAGTGAGCCATCCTTATAAGAAGGCAGTTTCCTGCAAAAGTCATCCATCCACGCATCCATTCTTCGATATCTGCTGATTTTGCCGTTTTTCTGCATTTGCGCAAAATCATCTTCCTCATAGGCAATCTCTACCTCTATTTCGATATTGGAACCTGACTCATCAAAATCCTCCTGCTGTATCTGATAGTCGCCTCCCACAGCACGAATTGCATCCAGTACTGTCGTTTTCCCCGTATTATTCTGCCCCACCAGAATCAATGCGTTTTCAATATCTTCCAATACGACTTTCCTGATGGATTTAAAATGACTGATTCCCAATCTGACAATTCTCATGATGCCCACCCCCGACTGACATACTCTTCTTTTATTCTAGCAGTGCCTATTTTAAACTGCAATAAAAATGCAAAAGGGAATGTTAAATTATCTGTTTATATGATATAATATATATAATTATGAGTTTATTTATTTGATATTAAACATGAAAGGGGTACTTATTTATGTTTCAATTTACAGATGACTGCCTGATAGGCATTAACGCACTAGATGATGACCATCGCTACCTGTTTGAACTGATTAACCGCGTGATGGAGCTTCTCAAAGAAGAACCGACCGAGGAACGCCAGACACAGGTAAATGCCATCCTTGATAAACTGACCGCCTATGCGGATCATCATTTCAACAAAGAAGAAGAATATATGGAGCAGATTCGTGATCCGGAACTTCTCAAACAGCGTGCGCAGCATGATTTCTTCCGCCAGAAAGTAGCTGAAATGCAGCAGACCTATAAGAATGCTGATTCCAACCAGACACAGCTCCTTACTGATCTTATGAACTTCCTTGCCAAGTGGCTCTACCGTCACATCCTTGGCAGCGATATCATGATTGGCAAGATGCCCGCTGCTGATGACTGGCTGCTTCGTGACAACCCATGCGCATTTACAGATGAGTTCCGTACTGGAATTGAACTCATCGACAGTGAACATCAGGAACTGTTCCACATTATCGAGCGTGCCAACAACCTGGTAAAAGCCTTCGTTGCCGACAGCTATGACGAGATCATGAGTATACTGGAAGAACTGAAGAATTATACCAAGAGCCATTTTGCTGATGAAGAAGAATACATGGAAAGCATCCATTATGAAGGATTGGAAGCCCAGAAACGTGCTCATGCGGCTTTCATTGAACGTCTGGATCAGATCGACCCGCAGGAGATTGACGAGAATCCACAGGAATACCTGAATGAACTGCTGGAATTCCTGTTGAACTGGTTGATTAATCACATTCTGTACTCCGATAAGAAGATACCTGATGTGACAAAGTAAATATAACTCCCCATCAGCCAACACTGGTGGGGAGCCTTTTTCATTTTGCTAATTATCGAACAAATCATCCCCAAGGATAATATTTTGAACGATTCCTGAATACTTACTCTGTTTATATCCATTTCCACAAATCAATGTTATGTGGATAGCCTCTTTTGCACCAGTCTCTTTCTGAAACTGTACCATTCTATTCTGAATCTTTTCATACTCATCAGCATCCAGTGAATACTCTTCGTTTGTATACTTCATTTCACAGAGGTTAATTACACCGTCTTTTCTACTGATAATTAAATCAATCTGAGCTCCCTTTTCAGCTTTAGTGCTTCTCCATGCAAATTCATTTGTTTCGATTCCACTAATTCCAAGCGAAGTTTTTATCTGGTCAATATGATTCAAACATATTATTTCAAAAGAATTTCCTCTCCATGAATTATACCCTGGCGAATTAATATACTCGTTCCATGAATCAAACTTTTTATTCTGTATAAATCGAATGCTAAACAAGGTAAACGGATCAATCAATTGATAAAATGACTCACTTTCTCCTTTTGAAAAATTGATAAATTTCCGAATAAAACCACACTCTTCCAACTCACGCAGATCCTTAGTCAGTATGGAACCGCCGCCAATCTCTCTTTCTTTTGAAAGCTCTGACCTTGTCATGCCATCTTTATTCCTAGCCAGGGCTTCAAGTATTGCCATATGTTTCTCCGGTTTATCATATAGCGAATGAAAAAGATTATAATATTCGTTATGAAGATATCCATATTCCTTAAAACACAATTCATTAATATTCTGCGCAAGGCTGAGACGTTGATCCAAAAGATTGAGATAATGTGGTATACCGCCAAAAACCATATAACTTTCAATCATCTGATTTCTGGGCATGACTATATCATTGAATTCAAACAACTTCTCACATTCTGCCAGTGAAAATGGTGCAAGGTGGATACGTCTTGTCACCCTGTTATGAAATCCCTTTTTATCAGTAAGAAGATTCGTAATGATCCATGATGTTGCAGAACCACAGGCAATCAGTACCAAATCCTCCTGTGCTGATGCCCAACTGTTCCAAAAGTAATCAAGTGCACTTTTAAAATCAGATTTTGCCGTATCCATCCATGGAAGCTCATCAAGGAATATTACCCTTTTGTTATTTACAGGTTCACGATACACTTTATCGCTCTCAAGAAGCTTCCGCAAACGTATAAATGCTTCAAACCAGTCTTTTGGAATGCTCTTATCTTCGTCTCCATATTCATTCAAACTGGCTTGAAACCCCCGCAGCTGTCCTTTGGTCTTTTCATCCGTAAGACCTGTAGCATAAAAAGAAAACTGTTTATTGAAGTATTCACGAACCAGATAGGTCTTTCCTACTCTTCTTCTTCCGTAAACGACAACAAATTCTGGTCTTTTTGACATAAGACACTGCATCAGGCTATCTTTTTCTCTTTTTCTACCGATAATCTTCATAATTGCGCCTTTCCATCATAAATCGCCAAGCAAAGTTTAAATCATGTTGTGTTGGCGATTTATACATTGTATTTTTATTATATATCGCCAGATTTTATTTTTCAAGCATCAATGTATTCTTACAATTCTCTTCATCTTGCGATTTGTCTTTTCCCCCCATTTATTGTATACTTATAAGCAACCGCGAAACGCACTGTTTTAGATACAGAATTGTATGGATTTAACAAATGCATGAGCAGACACTGTGCAGCCGTCGGTACTTGGGTGGTCAAATAGCGCAGCTATTTTAGCACCTTACGTACCGCTACGAGCTGCAGCGTAGCGAGAGCGGTCTGCGGTGCATTGTTAAATCCATACAATTCGTGCCATTCTGCCTATTCGTTTCGCATTTTATCTATAGAAAAAAACTGGAGGCACTTATGCTGCGAAATAAAGACATCTTAGAATTAAAGAGACGTTTTAAGAAAGAAGCCTGCACCATCACCAAAATGTGCGGCTGTTATGTAGATGCAAACAAAAACAAGGTCGTAGAATTAAATGAAACTTTCCTGAATCTTGAGGATGAAGAATTCTATAAATATCTGGATATTGCAAAGAAGGCTCTCTCCGGTACAATTGGCAACAACCTGCTGGAACTGCACTTTGCCAAAGAGGAAGAAGAGCAGGGAGGCAAACAGCAGTATCTTCTTGGACTGCGCGAAAGTGGACTGCGCAATCCTGAACTTCTGGAACATCTCTATGATATGATTATCGAGAATTATGATTACGTAGGCAATTATCTGATTCTGATCTTTCATGATGCCTATGATGTTATCACCAAGACCAATGATGATCTCAAGATTGATGAATCCGAAGAAGTCTATACATACCTTCTGTGCGCGATCTGCCCTGTGAACCTCTCCAAACCGGGACTTGGATATCGTGCAGATGAGAACCGTATCGGTGTCCGTATTCAGGACTGGGTCGTAGGTGTACCTGATGTTGGTTTCCTATATCCTTCCTTCATAGAAAGAAGTACTGATATTCATTCTCTGACCTACTATGTGCATGATGCCAAGGATTCCCACCCTGACTTCGTAGAATCCGTTCTTGGATGTGATTCCAAACGTACTGCCACAGAGGAGAAGCAGACCTTTCATTCCATGGTAAAGGCAGCGATTGCCCCTATCGTGGAGCAGACTGATGATGTTATGCTTGAGATTCAGGAGAATCTGAACACTCTCGTTGCAGAGAAAGAAGCTGAAATGGAAGATCTCGTAATTGGTGAACCGGAAGAATTTACTCTGACTCCTGAGATCATTAAGGAAGTCCTTACCCAGAGCGATATTCCTGATGCTGCCGTCATGCAGATCCAGGATCATTTTGCTGAGGAATTTCAGGATGCGCCACCTGTTGTCAAGAATCTTGTGGATGAAAAAGCCATTGAAAAGAATAATCAGGCAAAGAAAGAGCAGAAACTATTAGAAGAGGTGGCTACTCTGAAAAAGGAATTGCAGACGAAAAGTTCTGAACCTGTCTCTGCACCATCACCAGAAATGCCTGCTGAAGACGATGTTACCGAATACTCTGACGTCTTCCTGCGCATGAATCCTGATAAAGCAGAGCAGATTACTTCTCAGACGATAGATGGACAGAAATACCTGATGATACCCATGGAAGAGGATGAAGAGATCAACCTCAACGGTGTGAAAACAACTGTATAAATTCTCAATTAGCGAAAGGACAGGTGAATCATTGTGAGTGAAATAAAATTAGGTTCCCATGTAGGAATGTCCGGTAAGGAGATGTTTCTTGGTTCTGTAAAGGAAGCCGCTTCTTATGGAGCAAATGTGCTGATGCTCTACACCGGAGCTCCACAGAATACCAGAAGAAAGGAGATTGCAGACCTGAACATTGATGCCGGATGGAAATATGCCGATAAAGTCGGCATTAAAGAAATCGTTGTACATGCTCCCTATATCATCAATCTGGCAAATACTGTAAAACCGGAGACTTTTGAACTGGCTGTGGAATTTTTAAGCAAAGAAATCGTAAGAACTGCTGCCATGAAGAGTCGTATACTGGTGCTTCATCCTGGCTCCCACGTAGATGCAGGTGTAGATGCAGGAATTGCCCAGATTGTGAAGGGATTAAATATGGTGCTTGATGCAGATGATAATGATGTCTATATTGCTCTTGAAACCATGGCTGGAAAAGGCAGCGAAGTCGGTCGTACCTTTGAAGAATTGAAGAGAATTTATGATGGCGTTGAAAGAAAAGACCGCCTGCGTGTATGCTTTGATACCTGCCATGTCAGCGATGCAGGCTATCCGCTTGTAACTGATTATGAAGGTGTACTGAAACAGTTCGATGATATCCTTGGACTTGACCAGATTGCAGTTATTCATGTCAATGACAGTCTCAACCCATGTGGTGCTCACAAAGACCGCCATGCCAATATCGGTCAGGGAACGATTGGTTTTGATACCCTGCATAAAATCGTTCATGATGAACGATTCGCTGCTGTTCCCAAGATATTAGAGACTCCCTGGTTATGCGCAGAAAGCTCCAAGGAAAAGACAATTCCACCATATAAAGAAGAAATAGCAAAATTAAGAGGCGTATCAGACCAGACCGTCCTGGCAGGTCTGATACACGTAAGATAAAACCGAAAACGGCTGTATATTTTTTATACAGAATAGCATAGACAT